>NZ_JBFRVF010000023.1:0-88399 GCF_041475025.1 Vibrio sp. 10N.222.49.C12
CTCCCTCGGTAATCACACTTCGATGATCACGATGTGACGGATGATTGGAACCTTACCGTGGGTTGGGAGCATGCCGTCGACCAAAACCAGTTCGCGACCCAAGTCATTGGTAACGGCCTTGCGGCTTACTGGATGTGTCAAGGTTGGGGTAACAAACCGGAGAGCTTCGATGAAACGTTTATCGAGCAAGCAAAACAGCTTTTTGTCGCTCAACCGCTCATTACTAAACAACCGCGCATTAGTAAACAAACTCATAATGAAGCCGGCAATGCAGCGACTACTCACTCTATTGGCAACATCGAGCCAGACAAGCATCAAGCCTTCATTGAGATGCTGAGTCGCTTTGAAGAATGGCATTACACAATAGAGACTTCACCCAAAGTAATTGTGTTGGATACTCGTACGCGTCGTTGGCGTTCAGAGTCACGCATGAATAAGCCTTCAGGTTTAATGGACTGGGAAGCCTTGATTGAGTTTCAACATCAGTTAATGAATCAAGATAAAGTGGTGATCGTTTCTGCTGCACCGATGTTTGGCGTGAAGTTTATTGAAACACTGCAAAAGATGGCGACCACAATCGGCAAGCCATTAGTGATTGACGCTGAAAACTGGATGGCACATCCGGGCAGTGCTAATACGCTGATCAGCATCTTTACCCATACCAAAACACCGACCAACTTCGTGGTACTTTCTGGCGATGTTCACTACTCCTTCGCTTATGACATCAAGCTTAGGTATCGTCGCAACAGCCCGAACATCTATCAAATCACCTGCAGTGGTATTAAAAATCAGTTCCCTGCTCCGCTGCTTAAATTCTGCGATGTATGGGACCGCCTGTTATACAGCCCTCGCTCAGTTTTGAACTACTTCACTAAGCGTAAACGCTTGAAGATCGAAAAGCGAAGCCCTGACAATCAGACCTTCTATCGCCTTTCAAACCGCAGTGCGATTGGAGAATTGAGGCTAGACACTGATGGGAAACCGCAATCGATCACGACACTCAGTGGCGACGGTAAAATTACCCGTTTCCCAGAGCCCGATTGATAAAATGCTCCTTATCGCTCGCGTATCCGTAATGTCAGTTTTTAGTAAAGACGCTTGCGGTCACACTCTGTAGACCCAATAGTTATGTTTATAGTTGATAGCTATCAGCGTTACGGAACTCGATACAAATTTTAACTGGAGCTCGTTATGTTCAATTCTCTCACATCAATGTTTAAACAATTGATTGAAGGCCAGGACCTAAGCAAAAACCAAGGCACATCACCTAATATCGCCATCGCGAGTTTGTTGTGTGAAGTCGCGGGTGCCGACCATCAGATCAATGAATCAGAAAGAGTCGCTAAGCTACAGCTTCTGCAGCGTTTGCTGGATTTAGATGAAGAACAAGCAAAGGTACTGCTCGCGCAAGCAGAGCCGAAAGTAGAGCAATCAGTATCGCTGTATGACTTTACATCGCAACTCAGAGACCTATCTCAGCCAGTGCGAATCGACTTAATCAAAGCGATGTGGGAAGTAGCGCAGGCCGACGGGGAAATTGACCCTATCGAAGATTCTGTGATCCGTAAAACAGCAGAACTGCTCTACGTCGACCACTGTGACTTCATCAAGAGTAAGTTAAGTGTTTTAGGCGAAAATTAGTGCCTGAAATAATGAATTGGAAACTGAAATAAATAAAAGCGACGGGTTAAGAAACCGGTCGCTTTTTTGAATCGGTAAACTGAAAGCTGACTAAACAGGGCTGAGAGGAGCTAAAAATTTAGCTACAACATAGTTAATGTGAGTTTCGCAAGATTATAAGCATCGACATAACCCGAGTGCTGACGACCTTCCCACTCAATATTTTTGGCTTCTTGAGCAGCGCGGTGACCAATGCGTTTGTCTTTCAAGCGATTCTGAACACGGTAAAGCGTTGCGATGTTTAAGAACTCGCTAAACGGAGGCTCGATGCCTTTTTCAATACACTCTTTGTGTAAGATAAGGTCGTCACGTCCCCACGCTGCGTAGATTTTTTTGGGACCACCAAAGTTCTTAATCATCGACTTGATGACAGACTCTAATGGGCGACCCTGCTTTTCGATTTTACGAGGTGTAATGCCCGTTAACTCGGCACAGAATAGAGAGACTTCGTCTTTCTCTGGCTTAACGTAGTATTGTGCTCGCTTCACGATAGTACCGGATGCTAGATCAATCTCAGCAAGACCAACTTCAATGATCTCTCCTGTTGTTCCCACACCGTCTTCGCTCCAACAGCACATTTCCAAATCGAAACACACAACTCGATTGTGATTCATACGTCGCCTAATTCTCTCGTCAAAAATTTTATGAAATTGTACATGAGCCCAATACAGAACTCGACCCTAGTTGTATCAAGTGCTCATTTAGCCTGCAATTGTCACTCGATTTCGGCCATTCGACTTACTTTGATAGAGCATACTGTCTGTTTTTTGCAGAATCTCTTCCGTGTTTTCATTAGCGTAAATAGCAGCACCAATACTCAAAGTACAACTGAGCTGTCGACCTTTGTGCTCACAATGAGACTGGCTCACTGTTCTTAGAATACATTGTAAGTATCGTTCTAGGGCTTCATGGTTTGTAATACTAGAAATGATACAGAACTCATCTCCACCTATACGAAACAGGTTATCCCCCTCTTTCAAGCTCACTGAAATCAATTTAATTACATGAATGAGTAAAGCATCCCCTGCAGGGTGACCGAATTGGTCGTTAATGCCTTTGAACTTGTCGACATCAAATCCGATGAGACTAAAGGGTTCATTTCGCTGTATCGCTTTATCTAACATCTTATTGAAAGCACGTCGGTTATAAACCTCGGTCAGGCTGTCGTGGTTGGCTAGAAAACGAAGCTCTTCTGTTCTTTTATCAAGCATTTGATACAAGCGCTCTTTCTCTCGGATTTGCATATTAACGATATACGCCAACAGCAATGAGATAGTTGTTCCGACTAACGCGATTCCGGTTAACACCAGATAACCATAGAAAGAGATGCATGAATCTATTTTGTAATCGACCTTCCAATCTCGATTGGTCAGTGAGATTGTTTTGGTAATGTGGTGCCCAGATACCGCTTCATAACCCTCGGTTTCAAACAATATTGGGGAGTTTTCTGCTTCGAAACCCGTATCGGTAACACGAATATAGACATCCATGTCTCCCACTGCCGAAGCCAGTAGATTTTCAAAGTAGTAAGTCGTTCGAACCACACCAATCACAACGCCAAGTAGATTATCGCTTTCGCCTTCAAACACAGGGTGATAAACCAACATGCCGGTCTTTGGTGTATTTTGATCTAAGCCGTCTTGAAGCAAGCGAACTTTGTCTGAAATATTCGCTTTACGTGTCTGTTTAATATTATCTAAAACCAGCTTGAAGCGCTCACGAGAAAAATAAAAGCCAAGTACATTGTCGTTTGCTTGTGTGTTGGGATACAGGTCACTAGCAATGAACGCCGGCTCACCATCTAAGATGTAACCAAAGACTTTGGCTTCGTGTTTTGGAATAGTGAACAGCTCGTAAGACGGGTATTTTTCTTTCATCTTAGCGGTATGCTCGGCAATCTCGTCTGCTGCCACTTTTTGCATCCACTGCAAGCCAATTAGACTTTTTGAAACATTAATCGTTTGTTGTGCAAAACGATCAAACTTATCCCAGTTTTCAGGATCATTTGCGTAGAAAAAATTAGCACCAGAACCAATGTAAGCCACGTCATTAGCGATAAACGCTTCCAAACTCAGTGTCTGGTGAGTAGTAAAGCTATCCAAATTCATATTTAACGCGCGGTTTTGGTTTAACGCGACTAATATAAAACACAACACAGTAATCAAAAAACTGACCAAAAATACGACCAATGGGAGAGTTCGTCTCTTCAACCCTGTAAGTGGGTCGGTAGTGTGCGGCATGTGGCTTCCAAATAGTCTCTAATGAGTTAAAAGTATATAACGGAAGGGAATCATGCTCTATTTCTGTTTAGTCTTAAAACTGACATAAAACGGGCATTGTTTACCTTGCCCTCACATCGACGACCAATATTCGACCGAATCTCGACTAAATTTCAAGCTAACACACCAAAAACCCACTTGATTAAAAACATTAAATACCACTCTTAAGCCTTGAATATGCTAGTATCCATCCATATTTATAGCTTGAAAGTGACCGTTTCGGCTTAGTGCCAATGAGTTTCTTTCCAACCTGTATATTCCTTTGAACCGACGAATATACCGTTAAATCAATTTTAAAGAGAAATCACTATGATCGTTGATTTGAACCTAATCCCACAAACGTTTGATATGCTTCACGCAGGCCTAACTGCATCAAGCGTTTTACTACTGTTAATTGCCGTTTCTCGTAAAACCAAAGTGGTTGAGAAAGTCGTAGAAAAACCAGTAGAAAAGGTCGTTGAAGTTGAAAAGCCAGTTGAGAAAATTGTCGAAGTAGAGAAAGTAGTAGAAGTTGAACGTGTGATCGAAAAAGTAGTAGAAGTTGAATCTAAGCTTGCTACAGCACCAACAGACTCTGCAATGCAGCTACTGTCTATCATGCAGCAAGAAGCGCGCCTTATCGACTTCTTAAAAGAAGACCTAACGTCATTCTCTGATGAAGAAGTTGGCGCAGCAGCTCGTGTTATTCACACTGGCGGTCAAAAAGTATTGGCTGATTACGTAACGCTGTCTCACATCCGCACTGAAGATGAAGAAACACGTATCACTATCGCTGAAGGTTTCAACCCTCAAGAAATTCGCCTAACTGGCAACGTAACGGGCAATGCACCATTCAACGGCACACTAGTTCACAAAGGTTGGAAAGCAACTGACATGAACCTGCCTAAGCTTGCTGAAAACTACGATGCATCTGTAATTGCACCGGCAGAGGTGGAGCTATAATGGAACACCAAAGTCATTCAGCTCAAGAGCCATCTTCTCAAGAGCAAAACCAGGTACCCAAGTTCAGTGTTGGTATCGATTTAGGTACTACACATTGCGTTTTGTCTTACATAGACACAAGCAATGAAGACGCTCGCGTTGAGGTGATGCAAATCCCTCAACTGACGGCGCCAGGTACAGTAGAAACTCGCAGCCAACTTGGCTCGTTCCTATACCAACCGCACGAACATGAAATGAATGCGGGCTCTCGCGTTCTTCCTTGGTCTTCAGAGCCAAAAGCGCTAGTGGGTGCAATTGCTCGTAACCTTGGTTCTAAAACCCCTATCCGTTTGGTAGCAAGTGCAAAATCTTGGTTATGCCACGGTGGTGTTAACCGTCGCGATGCTTTCCTTCCTGCAGGCAGCCCTGAAGAAGTTGAAAAAGTATCTCCACTTAAGACAACTGAATTGTACCTTGAGCATCTTAAAGACGCATGGAACCACGCAAACCCAGAACACAAACTGGCAGACCAAGATGTAACGATCACGGTTCCAGCTTCGTTTGATCCTGCGGCTCGTGACCTAACAGCAGAAGCTGCACGTAATGTCGGTTTCACTCACCTAACGCTTCTTGAAGAGCCACAAGCGGCTCTTTACAGCTGGATTGATAACAGCAACGACACATGGCGTGATGAAGTAAACGTTGGTGACATCGTTCTTGTTGTCGATATCGGTGGTGGTACAACCGACCTTTCGTTAGTTGAAGTAACACAAGATGACGGTAACCTAAGCCTGAACCGTATCGCAGTAGGTGAACACATCCTACTTGGCGGCGACAACATGGACTTAGCACTGGCTTACCGTCTGAAAATGAAACTGGCGCAAGAAGGCAAAGAACTGGCTCCTTGGCAGGTTCAAGCGATGACTCACGCATGTCGTGATGCGAAAGAAGCACTGCTTAACGATGCTGAACTGCAATCTGTGCCTATCGTTGTTCCAAGCCGTGGTTCTAAACTGCTTGGCGCAACACTGAAAACAGAACTGACTCAGCAAGAAGTACAACAAACATTGGTTGATGGCTTCTTCCCGAAAGTAGCCGTGACTGAGCACCCTGTACAAAAGACACGTGGCGCACTGACTCAAATGGGTCTGCCTTACGCTCAAGACGCAGGTATCACTCGTCACATTGCCGCATTCCTTTCTAAGCAAGCGAACGCGCTTTCTGGAAATAGCGAAACGGCTCAGCAAGATTTCAACCCGTTTGCAAACATGCCCGGTATGCCCGGTACGCAAGGGTCAGAAGCGCCAGCGGCAGACTTCATCAAGCCAACAGCAATCCTGTTCAATGGTGGTGTTCTAAAATCGAACCTACTTGCTGATCGTCTTTCAGATACGATCAACGAATGGTTGATCAATGCTGACGAAGAGTTCGCAAAACAGCTTTCAGGTTTAGATTTAGACCTAGCGGTTGCAAGTGGCGCTTCATACTACGGCGCAGTTCGTCGTGGCCAAGGCGTTCGTATCCGCGGTGGTATCGCTTCTTCTTACTACGTAGGAATTGAAAGCGCGATGCCAGCTATCCCAGGTATGGCTCCTCCGATGGAAGCTTTGTGTGTTGCACCATTTGGTATGGAAGAAGGTTCAAGCGTACAAGTACCTAGCCAAGAATTCGGTCTAGTGATTGGTCAGCCAGTACACTTCCAGTTCTTCGGTTCAACCATTCGTCGTGAAGATGAAGCGGGTACGCACCTTGATCACTGGGCGCCTGAAGAGCTTGATGAGCTTCCTGAAATCCAAGTGACGCTACCTGTTTCTGAAGGCCGTCGCGAAGGTGAAGTGGTTCCAGTGACTTTGGCTTCTCGCGTTACTGAGCTAGGCACCTTACACCTAGAAGCGATTGCTACTGACAACGGTCAGAAGTGGCACGTTGAGTTCGACGTTCGTGAAGACTCAAATAACGACTCAAACGAACAAGCATAATGAATCAACGGCACCTTAGCGGGTGCCGTTACTTTATCAATGCATTTCTCAATCTAGTCCTGCCTGTTTCTCAGGAATGACGTTTACGAATAACAACAATAAGACCAAAGCTATCAAAAAACTGGTCATCACTCTGGAAGAATAAGGTTTTGTATGGCAACTCCTCGTTTTTTAGTCGGCATTGACTTAGGTACAACCAATACGGTTGTCGCTTACTGTGAAATCAACGACGACCTACAACATGCTCCCGTTTCTCTTTTCGATATTGACCAACTCATCGGCCCCGGTGAAGTGGTTCGCAAGCCCTTACTCCCATCCTTTCGTTACCACCCAGCACAAGGTCAAATCTCCCCTTCTGACCTGACAATGCCATGGGAACCAAGCCCCGTTGAAGGCGATATTAAGAACGTTATCGTCGGTGAATGGGCACGTGAATTAGGCGCTAAGGTTGAAGGCCGCCAAGTATCGAGTGCTAAGAGTTGGCTATCACACCAAGCGGTTGATCGTAACTCCGATATTCTGCCTTGGGCTGGCGCAGCTGATGTCGATAAAGTCTCGCCAGTTGTGGCGAGTGCAAGCTACCTCAACCACATTCGCCAAGCATGGAACTACCGTAACCCGAGCAACAAGCTGGAAGACCAAGATGTTGTGGTTACCGTTCCTGCTTCCTTCGATGAGACAGCACGTAAGCTAACACTCGAAGCCGCAGAACTGGCGGGCTTAGGTAAGATTCTATTACTCGAAGAGCCGCAAGCCGTTTGTTATGACTGGTATGCCCGTCACCAACAAACCGCAGCAGATGAACTTCAACAAATCCCACTGATTCTAGTGTGTGATGTTGGAGGTGGTACCACCGATTTAAGCTTAATTGAAGCCAAATTCGATGCGAACACCGACGGTAATAACGAGCTCGCACTCGACCGTATTGGCGTTGGAGAACACTTGATGCTCGGTGGTGACAACCTCGATTTAGCGCTTGCTCACCTCGCTGAGCAACGCTTCAATCAAAACAAAAAGCTCAATGCCTCTAGCCTAACCAAACTGATTCAACAGACTCGCGCCGCAAAAGAGAGCCTGCTTTCTGCCAATGCGCCCGATGATGTAAAGATCACCATGCTGGGCAGCGGTTCAAAACTGCTTGGCGGTACTAAGAGTATTGGTTTAACTAAACAAGAAGTCCATCAAATCGCATTGGAAGGTTTCTTCCCGCTTTCTGAGTTTACTGAAACACCCGACAAACGCCGCAGTGCTGTGGTTGAGTTTGGTCTGCCTTACGTGGCTGACCCTGCGGTGAGTAAGCACGTTGCAGAATTCCTAGCAACGCACCAACAAGTGTCTAAAGCCGCATTGGAAAACTCAGACTCTATTGAGTTCGATGACACCAAACCTGCAATTCCAGTTGGCGTGCTGCTCAATGGTGGTGTGTTTAACAGTGAACTGGTAACAGAGCGAATTACTCAGCTACTGGGCAACTGGAACGGTTCTCCTATCACAGTGCTTGATAACCCTCATCCAGATTGGTCTGTTGCCCTTGGCGCGGTTGCCTTTGGTAAAGCACGCCGCGGTGCACAGCTGAAAATCGGTGGCGGTGCTGCCCGTTCTTACTTCTTGCATCTGCAAGAGAAAAACAAGATGGGTAAAGCGCTTTGTCTGCTTGCCAAAGGAACCGAAGAAGGCCAAGAGATACGCTTGAACAGCCGTCGTTTCTCGCTGACTTTAGGTGAGCCAGTACGATTTAATCTTCTGACTTCAACACACGATCAAATTGCTCATGACACCGCCATTCAAAACGGTGTGATGGTCAATGTGGATGCCGACTTGTTCTCCCCTCTCCCACCGTATATTTCTACGCTGGAAGGCTCAGGTACTGCAGAACTTCAAGCCAACCAAAAAGAGCGTGTTGAAGTACTGCTCGCTTGTCAGTTAACCGAAGTCGGCACATTGAAAATGGAGTGTGTGAGTATAGAAGATGACTCTAAGCGCTGGTTACTCGAATTCGAAGTCAGAAACAAGCAAGGCGATGAATCTGATACCTCCGCGCTTCACCCAAGATTGGAAGAGTGTAAGGAGTTGATTTCTCGCCTGTACAGCGGCAACAAGAAGAGTGCTGAATCGAAAGAGATCAAAACACTATCGAAAGATCTTGAGAAGCGACTAGGTAAACGCGATGAATGGGACTTCACGACCCTTCGTCATCTATTTGATACCTTCTCATTAGGTCGTAAACGTCGTCGCCGCTCAGAAGCACACGAGAAGAACTGGCTACGTTTGGCGGGATACTCGCTACGTCCTGGCTTTGGCGATCCGACTGACTCATGGCGTATCGAACAGATTTGGGGCCTTTACCAACAGAACATTCAGTTCAAGAACCACCAAGGCTGGACAGACTGGTGGGTATTCTGGCGTCGTGTCGCTGGTGGGCTAAACCAAGAGCAGCAAGAGAGTATCTTGGCTGACATCGCTAAATACCTTCACCCAGGTGCAATGAAGAACCCTAAGACAGCCAAAGATGCGCAAGATAATGGTTATGAAGCCATGGTCCGTTTAGCGGCGTCACTTGAGCAACTTGAGGTTGAAGACAAAGTGCTGCTGGCAAGTTGGTTCTTAAGCAAAGCGATCAACCATAACCAATTTGAACAGGCTCACTGGTGGGCGCTAGGACGATTAGCATCAAGAACGCCTTTGTATGGCAGCCAACACAGCGTAATTCCTAGAGAGCAAGCTGAACAGTGGTTACCAAAACTGCTTGAACAGAACTGGCAGAAAGAGCAGATGATCGCCTTCGCAGCGGTGATGATTTGTCGAAAAACCGGTGACCGTCAGTTTGATATCTCTGACGACTATCGCAATCAAGTGATTGAGAAGCTTAAGCAAAGCAAGGTACCTGACTCATGGTTAACACTAGTGAGTGAAGTGACTGAGCTTTCTGAGAGTGAATCTAAGCGTGTGTTTGGTGATGCGTTACCAAGCGGATTAAGCCTAATCAATAACTAGGTTTGAAAACGATTAGCTTTCGTTGCTAATGGTAAAGAAGCTAGCAAGAAAAGAAAAAGCCACTTTCGATTCGTTGAAAGTGGCTTTTTTATTGGTGGCTTAAGGCTGGTATGTGTAATCGACTTATAGCTTTTTGGTTAAGAGCCTTAGCCGTGTTGCAGTTCATCATTGTTAATGTTTGGTTCCAGTTGGGTTGATAGGAAAATCCGTATTTTCATAAATGTCAGATAGTTTTTTCGGTTTATTCTCTTTTGCTCCTTTGTTCGATTGATTATGAGTTTCGCTTAAAAGCCATTCCTCATGCATTTTTGCTGAATCCAAAAACTCTGGATCCTCCATTGCTTCCTTGCGAAGTTTATTTACACGTTCGAGAGTATCCCAAATCATAATACTTCACCTCCACTAAGGCAGTAATATAAAGATAGCTCAACCCCATGAAACTTCAACTAACCCAATGAGATAGCGATCTCAATTTCGTAATTCACTCGCTTTAAATGAGTGGATATGGTCACCTTTAGTTGGGCTCAAATAGTGGGTCTTTCCCCATGATCTTCGAAGATCATTAGGCACAAAAAAAGCGAGCTCGATGCTCGCTTTTTGTTCATCTATCTGTTGCTCGGATTACCAGCACTAGCTCGATTAAATCACACCGAGGTTAAGCACGGTTACCAATTTTCACCTTGCCATTGGTAGCAAACCAAAGGGCTTCTGAACGACGACGACCGATTAGAATCGGGCCATCATCGTAGAACAAGAAGTTCTTCCAATGCTTCTTGAAAATCGCCCATTTGGTTTCAAGAACATTGTACTTTTCGTAACAAAAATAAACAGTTACGTCATCTTGCCAATCAATAAAGTTAAGAATCTCTTCTGGCATTTCAGGCTCATCCGCTTCCCAATGCGCCATCCAACTGATCTCTTCATTCCAGTTCGATGCTTTGCTTGGCCAGTCTTGCGAGCTCAGTCGTTCTGCGTCTGGGCTTTGAGGGCTCACGTTCTCTTTCCAGAACTGAGAAGCTCTCGCCTGTGTCATTGGCTTAATCTTTTCCAAGTCCTCTGCCGGCAGCGGCATTGACTGGTGTGTGAAAATCCATTTTCTTTGGTATTCGTCCAAAGTTGTGTATGACATCAAAATTCCTCAAATATCTTCTCAGGCTGATGGATTTACCATGCCTATCTGTTCTTTTTGATGCAGTGACGGTTTCATTTTATCTATGTCGTCACTGCCTCTAAATCTGTATTTACGCTTAATTGGTACTTACGCCTAATGACTATTGATCTCTATACAGCGCGTCTATCTTCCCAATTTGGGTTAACTAATGCCGTTAGTATATGGTCTTCCCATTTACCGTTAATCTGTAGGTAATCTTTAGCAAAACCTTCTCGAACAAAACCAAGATGTTCTAATACACCAGCGCTACGTTCGTTGTGAGGCATGTAACCCGCCATTAAGCGATGCATGTTCTGCACATCAAACATGTAGTCTTTGGCCATGCTCAAGCCTCTGCGCATGTAACCGTGGCCCTGTGCATTTTGCGCCAATGAGTAACCGACATTACAAGCGTAGAACGGGAAACGCGACAAATTACTGAACGATATGGTGCCTAACATTTCATTAGAGTCAGCGTTAATCAGTAAACAGTAATAGCCTAGCCCCATTTTATGAAGCTCGTTTAACTTGATCAGTCGCTGCGCCCAACTCGCTCTATCAAAGAACGCGTCTTCGCGAATCGGTTCCCAAGGTTTCAGATACTCTCTGTTAACCTGAAAGTACTCGCTGATCATGCCAGCATCATCGATTTCAGCCGTGCGTAGAATCAGATTACCATCATGCTTATAAATGCGCTCTGGTGTACTCAAATCTTCCATAATCTTGTTCTTATTCGATCAGTTCTTTCTGATACCGTAGTCACGAAGCTTATTCGCAATTGAGGTATGAGATACATTCAAACGTTTTGCTAGCTTACGGCTTGATGGGAAAGACTGGTAAAGCTTTTCTAGAATCTGAGATTCGTAGTCTTTCATGATTTCATCGAGCGAGCCGTCTAAGCTCAGGTTCGCCATTCCAGCTGTCATTGTTTCAAGCTGTGGCAAATGGAATTGCTCAACCGTTAGTGTGTCTGAGTCCAACTCTGTTAGCGCACGAAGAACCATGTTGTCCAATTGACGAATGTTGCCCGGCCATTGGTAATTACCAAGCTGGTCGATTAACTCTTGAGTCAGTTTTGGTTTTAACATACCTAATTGCTGTGCGTACTTTGCAACGAACAATTCCAACAGCGGTGCTACGTCGTTTGAGCGTTCACGCAATGCTGGAATAGACAGAGTCAGTACATTCAAGCGATAGAACAAATCTTCACGGAACGAACCCGAGTCTGCTAATTCAGAAAGACGATGACGCGTTGATGCAATAATACGAACATCAGCGTGCATCTCTTCTTCTTCACCAACACGACGGAATGAACCATCTTGTAGGAAACGCAGCAGTTTGATTTGTAGATGCGGGCTCATCTCGCCAATTTCATCTAAAAATACCGTACCGCCATTCGCTTGCTCGAAAATGCCTTTATGACCTTGCTCATGGTTGAATGAACCCGGCGCATGACCAAACAATTCGGTTTCCGCTACGTCATCAGGCATCGATGCACAGCTTAGAATCAAGAATGGGAAAGAAGAACGATTAGAACGGTTATGACACGCTTTCGCCAACATCTCTTTGCCTGTACCTGTATCGCCTTCAATTAATAGAGGCTGATCCAGCATAGCCAATTTCTTAGCTTGGCTGATCAAGGCTTTATGGCGATTAGAGACACCAACAAAGTGTTCGAAACCTAGGTTGTTCTGTTCTGGGATTGAATCTGGCGAGTTCATCTCTTGATTACAAGAGCGAATCGTCATTACTGCGCTTGCCAGTACCGCTTCGTTGACATCACCACCAAGGTAAATCGGCAGGATCTCAATAGAGAAATCTAAGCCATCCAACACGACAACTTCACGATGGCGCGTTACATCGCCTTCGATCCAACGAGCAAAGTTAAAACTAGGAACAAACGTCGCGAGCGGTTCACCGATGACTTCATCTTCTTGTTTGTTGAAGAGGCTCAATGCGGCGTGGTTAGCCATATCGACTGAGCCTTTAAGGTCAATCGCAATCACAGGATCAGGTAGGTTTGCCAGCAGAGCAATCAGCTCTGTGTTATGCCTTTCGCTTGGCATAAATTGGATTTTACGTACATCCTTCACACCTGAAATTCGGCGAATTTCAGCCATAAGTTCACTAAAAGCATCAAAATCAATATCAGGGCAGTTTAGATAAATAATACCTTTAACATCAATTTCGATTCCTCTTAAATCAATGCTTTTTGAGGCCAAGATATCGAGCAACTCACGCGTTAAGCCGAGTCTGTCTTCACACAATACTTCGAGACGCACAAATAGTCCTATTATAGGTGTCAGGATAAGTTGACAGTAGTGTGAATTAAGGTCTGAGTTCAGTCAAGAAGAAGAGTAAACATATGTTTACTCTTCTTCTCAAACTATTGAGCTTTAAATGCTTTATTTGAGAGTGATACGCTTTATTTCTGAAAGGACGGCTTTGCGGAGGTCTGCCAGTTTTACTTTTCTCTCGTTATGCCAAGGCATAGGTCGAAGCAATGTCATGGCTTTTAGACCCAGTCTTGCAGTAAGAATACCAACACCTAGCCCCTGCCCTGCTCGAGCTGAGACTTTGCCTGCAAGATCCATCGAGACGAGATCCATACTTGCATCAATTGCGAGTTCACTGGCTCCCGCTGCTGCCATGTTGATTAACACCAATTTAAATAGCTTAATCCTAGACCAGTAGCCAAGCTCAATGCCATACACATCAGCAAGCTTGTCGATCATGGTGAAATTTCGCCAAGCCACCAGCAACATATCAGCCGCCGCCAATGGACTCACTGCAACCAAAGCCGCCGATTCGGTCGAAAACTTAGTGACGATTTGAGTCGCTACTTTGTCTTGTTGACTCACGACTAACGCATCGTACATATCCAACACTTCTGCATCACTGTGTGCTGGGTTAATGCTGTTTCGCCACTTATCGTACGAAGGAGACTCAGCGATAATGCCACCTTGCTTGGCGATGTTTTCACAGAACGCTTTGCCCTTGCCGACACTTTGACTTTGGAGTAGCTCTTCACTCTGCTCTTGCACACTAAAGTGATCTTTAAGTGAACGCAGTTTCCACAGCTCTTTGCCTATTGCGCCTAAACCCAATGAAGCAATGGCAGCAATAAAGCCTGCCCAACCTAACGCAAGCCAATCAGCAGTTTGAATTGCGGTAATGACCGATTCAATTGCTTGCCATCCAACTAGGCCAGAAAAAGCGACCAATAAACCCGTTCCAAACCACTTCTTCTTTTTGCTCGGTCGAATCACTTGTTCCAATTGCTGCTCAGCTTCACCATCAAGTTCGGCTTCCACTTGCGGTGCGACAGGGACAAATTTCTCTTGCTCTGTGAACAGTTGTTGAGCACCTAAATCCGGGCCAACGTCGGTCTTGTCTTGCTCATCAAAAGAGGTCTTCAACGGTTCATTAAAGACCTGCTTTGTTTTTAATTCACTCATTTTGATTGCCTCAATTACTTCAACTTGTCGCCAATGAGATACTCTAAAACCTTGTCGACTCTTAGATGTTGGCAAGGCTCATCGGAATGTTGCTCCATCGGTCTAAAGCTCGTGAAATCAAACTGGTTGGTTTCCCAATACTGTTTGTTGGGCAACTTACGCGGCACCTCTCCCGGATACATGGTTTGAGGGACATTATCCAAAGTCACACCTTGCAACGCCGGAACATTGTCTGAACCCGACGAGATATAACCCGCGCTGGTCGCTTGAATAGACGCGATACTCATGCAACTCATGTCGATGTGTTCAAACGCCGCCTGTTGCCAAGCCGGATGTACCATCTGTTGTAACAGCGATACCAAGTTTGGATGTTGATCCGGTGTCACGTGGTCAGCTTTAGTGGCTGCAAATAAGATCTTGTCGATCTTCGGCGCGAATAAACGTCTTAAGATATTGCTTCGACCGTACTTAAAACTCTTAAGTAACTGTTCTAATGCGCCACGCATGTCCATGAAAGAGTCATAGCCCGCATTAAGTGGCTGTAAGCAATCCACTAGCACGATTTGTCTGTCGAACGTCGCGAAGTGATTCTTGTAGAACGCTTTGACGACCTTCTGTTGATACTCTTCATAACGCGCTTTCAGTACTGCATAGTTACTTGTTTTTGAGAACTTACCCTCAGGTGCGAGACACGGGAAGAATTGCAACACAGGCGCGCCTTCAAGCTCACCCGGTAATACGAATCGACCCGGTTGTACCCAATGCAGTCCGTTACTTTTACAAGTATGAAGGTACTGAGTGTAGCTATCGGCAATCGCGACCAGTTTCTTTTCGTCCGCTTCTGCTAGCAAATCGATATCACCACGCATGGCGTTCCACTGTTGCGAGTAAGTTTCTCTGTCGCCTTTCAATGCGGCAAACTGAGATTGGCTCCAGGTATCGAAGTCCATATCCAGTAACGGCAAATCAAGCAGCCATTCACCTGGATAATCGACAATATCGAGATAAAGGGTGCTGTTTTTACTCAGTAGCTTTTTCGCGCCCTTCGCAGGCTTATATTTGATTGCTAGACGAATCTCACTGACATCACGCGTTGGCACTGGCCATTCTGGTGGCTGTGCATTCAACGACTCCATCGCTTCATCGTAAGAGAAGCGTGGAATCATCATGTTGTGTTGCGGGATGCGCTTTGCGCCAATAATTCTTCCATCTCTCGCAGATGCAAGCAGTGGCAAGTTTTTGTGGGTAGACGTATGAAGAAGCTGATTAACCAGCGAAGTAATGAATGCTGTCTTACCCGCACGAGAGAGCCCCGTGACCGCTACTCGAATATGAGAATCCGTTCCTCTGCTTATAAAGTCACTCATTTCTTGAGTTAGGTGTTTCATTTGAACGACTCCGTGATAGTTAGGCTAGCTGGTTATGATAATAGAAAGGCAAGCCTATGTTCTTTCCCCGTTGGGATAGTTTGTATGCTTTTGCTTATGTTGATGAGTATGCAATACACATTCTTAATGCTAGATGAATAAAAGCCCCTGACTACATTCATAATCAGGGGCTTTAGAATTTTTGCACGATATCCGACGTCTAATCGTCTTCAATCAACTTGTAGATAACAAACAGTGCAATCTCTGCAATTAGCCAAAGCGCACATGTAATCGTCACGTATTTATTATCAAAGATACTGATCCCTTTCAAGATCAGGTCGTAGCCAACAAAAGCACCAATCACCACTGCCAAGATAATCTGTAGGATCTGAATAAAACGAGGCATTCCTCTCTCCTATGTTCTTATATCAAACTATGTGTTTATCACTATATCATTGATAATAAGACAAAAGTGCAGATAATGCTGCACTTTTGTCTTTAACTTTCTGTCAAAAATTGCAATTCAAACGCTGAAGTTAGCGACAATTACGATTTTTTGGCGTCGATTAATTACGCTTTCTCAGCTTCAGCAATCTTCACTTTCCACGTGTCAGGGCCGATCTGGTGTGCGTTCACGCCGTTAGAGTCAACCGCTACCGTTACAGGCATATCTTCAACTTCAAACTCGTAAATCGCTTCCATACCGAGATCTTCAAACGCAACAACGCGTGCTTTTTTAATTGCTTTTGCGACTAAATAAGCTGCACCACCAACCGCCATTAGGTAAACCGCTTTGTGCTCTTTGATTGATTCAACCGTTGCAGGGCCACGTTCCGCTTTACCGATCATGCCCATAATGCCAGTTTCGTTCAGCATCATGTCAGTGAACTTATCCATACGTGTTGAAGTTGTTGGGCCCGCAGGACCTACCGCTTCATCACCTACAGCATCAACAGGACCCACGTAGTAAATGAACTTGCCTTTGAAATCAACGCCGGCTGGTAAGCCTTCGCCGCTTTCTAGCATGCCTTGAATACGTTTATGAGCAGCATCACGACCGGTTAAGATCTTACCTGACAGAAGAACCGTTTCGCCGGTCTTCCACTCTTGTACGTCTTCTTTAGTCACTTCATCAAGGTTAACACGACGTGTATTTGCGCCCGCTTCCCAAGTGATGTCTGGCCACTCTTCTAACTTAGGTGGCGTTAGCTCTGCTGGGCCGCTGCCATCTAGTGTGAAGTGAACGTGACGCGTTGCTGCACAGTTCGGGATCAAACATACAGGCTTAGAAGCAGCATGAGTTGGTGCTGTTTTGATTTTTACATCAACCACAGTAGTGAGACCGCCAAGACCTTGTGCACCAATGCCAAGCTTGTTTACACGGTTGAAGATGTCTAAACGAAGCTCTTCTTCTGCGTTCTCAGGACCTTTCTCGATAAGCTCTTGGATATCGATGTGTTCCATCAAAGATTCTTTCGCTAGCACAGCTGCTTTCTCAGCCGTACCGCCGATGCCTATACCTAGCATACCCGGTGGACACCAGCCTGCACCCATTGTTGGCAGCGTCTTCTCTACCCATTCTGCAATATCATCAGAAGGGTTCAGCATAACCATCTTGGTTTTGTTCTCAGAACCGCCGCCCTTAGCCGCGATTTGAATTTCAACTTTGTTGCCTGGAACCATATTAATGTGGACAACCGCTGGTGTGTTGTCTTTGGTATTAATACGCTTACCTGCAGGGTCCATTAGGACAGATGCACGCAATGGGTTATCTGGGTTGTTGTAAGCTTGACGAACGCCTTCATCAACCATCTGTTGTACTGTTTGATCCGTTTCCCACCTAACATCCATACCGATGTTCACGAAACAAGTAACAATACCCGTATCCTGACAAATTGGACGATGGCCTTCCGCAGACATGCGCGAGTTGATAAGAATCTGAGCGATCGCATCTTTAGCTGCTTGGCTCTCTTCTTTCTCGTACGCTTTTTCTAGGGCTTGGACAAAGTCTAAAGGGTGATAATAAGAAATGTACTGAAGTGCGTCAGCGACACTGCTGATCACATCTTGCTTACGAATAACCGTCATTGCATGCCTCTTTATTGTTCTGGTTCCATGTGGGGTCACAGTTTGACTATATGTGCCAAATCGAATTAGGTGGTTTAGCTTTTTATTGTGTTGAGCTGTATTTAGTTGCTATAGCAATCGCTTGCATAGCTTTAAACTAAACCACTTGGATTACTCCGTTCTAATCAAGAACCCATTTTATTTTCAATTTATGATACTCTTGCTTCCTCTCACACGCCATGCAGTGATCGAACTCTTTGTCACAAATTAAACAAATGAATAACAACGAATTTCGCTCTATCCAAATCAAGCCGCTTGAATATCAATCAACTTTAGCTAAACAGCTGTTTTCCCATATTGAAAACCTGCCGTGGGCAATGCTATTACGCTCCGCTTCAGAAAGCCACGTTGATAGTCGATACGATATTTTAGTTGCTCAACCCATCGCCACCTTCGAGACAATCGGTGCAGAAACGACCGTTAATGTTAATGAGACGTGCGAGGTTTCAGACTCTGATCCTTTCGAACTACTCGACCAATATCAGCAACAATTATTGCCTGCGACTAAAGAGCACACTCAGTTGCCATTCGTTGGCGGCGCTTTAGGCTATTTTAGCTATGATTTAGGGCGCAGAGTCGAGACACTTCCATCACTCGCAAAGCGTGATATTGAAGCACCTGACATGGCAGTTGGCTTGTATGAATGGGCTGTTATCGTTGACCACCAATTGAAAACGGCGTGTATTGTCGGTAGCAATATCGATGAACATCATGATTGGCTAATGCAGCAGATGGCTCAATCACACCTATCACATGCGCCCTTTGGGTTAACCACACCGTGGCAATCCAATATGAGCGAAGAGAGCTACGCCACTAAGTTCGATAGTGTTCAAGAGTACCTGTTATCCGGGGACTGCTATCAGATTAACTTAGCTCAGCGCTTCAATGCCCAATACCAAGGTAGTGAATGGCTGGCTTATGACAAGTTAGAACAGTTCAACTCAGCGCCCTTTTCGGGTTTTATCCGTTTGGCCGACTGCGCAATCATCAGTGTTTCGCCAGAGCGTTTCTTAGAACTCAAAGACAACGTCATTGAAACCAAGCCAATCAAAGGCACACGACCTCGTTCTGAGGACCCGATGATTGATAATGCCAACGCGCAAGACCTAGCAAGCGCCGATAAAGATCAGGCGGAAAACTTGATGATCGTCGACCTACTTCGTAATGACATTGGCCGAGTAGCAAAACCGGGCACAGTGCATGTACCAAAGCTCTTCGATATTGAAAGCTTCCCTGCCGTGCACCACTTAGTGAGCACGATACGAGCGGACCTTGATGACCAATACTCTGCAACTGACCTTCTGAGAGCCTGTTTCCCTGGAGGCTCGATTACTGGCGCACCAAAAGTTCGCGCGATGCAGATCATTGAAGAGTTAGAACCGCATCGACGTTCAGCGTACTGCGGCAGTATTGGCTACATCAGCCGAAATGGCAGAATGGATACCAGTATTACCATTCGTACATTAGTCGCCGAGAACAACACGCTTTATGCTTGGGCTGGCGGTGGTGTGGTATTTGATAGTGATTGTGCTTCTGAATACCAAGAAACACTGGATAAGCTGAGTCGAATTCTACCGGTACTTGAAGATTGCTAAACCTAGTGTCATTAACTGCGAGTTCCGCGACTTAATGACGAGTTCCGTAGCTTAACGGCTAGCAAAAGTTCGATATAAAAAGAAACCGAAGGATCGTAAGATCACTTCGGTTTTTTAGTCTGTAAGTTAGAGTACATAACTCACAACGCTTTATTCGCGTGTTTAAGCGACCTTCACCGCTGAGACACCCCACTTCTTGAGCATCTCTTTCAGATCGTTGGCGGTGTAAGGCTTACTCAAAATGTCATCCATTCCACACTGAATACAACGTTCGCGTTCTTCCAATGTCGTTCCGGCGGTCAGTGCCACAATAGATTTAACGTAACCGTTCTCTCTTAGCTTCTCTGTTGCTTCAAACCCGTCCATAACAGGCATTCTGCAATCCATGAATACAATGTCGTATTCGTTGTCTGACGCGAGCTCAAACCCTTCGACACCATTACTTGCAATAGCTGGTTCAATCTCATGTTTACGGAGCATCTGTTGGATGATGATCTGGTTCATCTTAATATCATCAACCACCAGCACTTTAAGTAGTGACAATTCCGCCTCATACTCAAAGCCCTTGGCGACACTATCACTCTCTGCCGGAACATCGACAACTTGAAGAGGAATCGAGATGGTAAACGTCGTGCCTGAACCAACGACACTGGTCACCCCAATATCACCATTCATCAGAGCCACCAGTTTGCGACAAATCGCTAACCCAAGTCCTGTACCCTCATAGTTCCGACTACTTGAGTTATCTGCCTGCGTAAAAGGTTCAAACAGCGTCTTATGCGCCGATTCAGCGATTCCGACTCCGGTATCTTCTACAGAGAAAACAAATTGGTTTTTGTCCCACTCAATATCAACATTCACATGCCCCTCTTCTGTAAATTTGATCGCATTACCGATTAAGTTTACAAACAGTTGCGTGATACGTTCTAAATCGCCTTGGAAATGAGAAGGTACGTTAGATGCGACACTGATATTAAATTCGAGCTGCTTCTCAATCGCGCGATTGACGAAGATACTATCAATCGTGTTTCGCAAGTCATTCAGGGCAAATTTCTTTGGAATAAGCTCTAACATCCCTGCGTTAATTTTGCTGAAATCTAGCAAGTCATTAATGATGGTTCGGAGAAACTCTCCAGATTGGCTCAGGTTGTTCACTATCTCACGCTGAGAGCTATTCAGTTCGGTATCACTGATCAACTCGGCACTGCCTAGTAAGCCATTAAGTGGAGTTCTTAACTCATGATTAATCATCGCCACAAAGTCACGCGTTGCCCTTTCGGACTCTTCCGCTCGTTTACGTGATTCAATATTTCGGTTGATTGCTAGTTGATGGGTTAAGGCACTGCAGATAAGGTCCGTGACCAACAACAGTTGGCTTTGGATAAACTCGTAGTCTTGGTCTAACAACCTGACTCTGACGATTAACGCACCAACTATGACTTTTTCAACCTCTAAGGGCACGGTCAGTAGGTTGTCTTGCCAATGAGGTTCTTGAATGTCTTGCTCTAACACCTCGACAGTCTCATCGCCATAATCATAGGTCTGTAACTGAGGGATGAGCTTGGGAGGTAGAATCAAACGACTGGCTTCGATTAAGTAACTGTTAGTCACGTTGGTCGTTAGTTCAGATAGCATGACATCATCGAGATCATTTCTTAGAAACGCGCGCCCAAAATCAATCAACAGGTTGTCGATTTGTTCTTGGAATTCAATGCGGCGTATATTCGCGTTGGAGCGCTTTTCTAACTGACGCAAAGCAAGCTCAAGTTGTTGGTTAGCCTCGAACAGTTCGAGGCTCTTCTGTTCCAACAATCCTTCAGCCGCTTTTCTTGCCGCGATTTGACGCTTAAGCTTCTTCTCTAGGGCAGATGCCAGATCCATATTACTTTTCTACTTTGAGATTAAACCTAACCACGCTTTGGTCATCATTTTGTGGCGTCATCTCCACCGCGATAGATTCACCGTGGTATTCAGCACATCCTTCAATAAGCCCTAAGCAAACATGAGACATACACCTTGCGCTTTTGTAGTCAAAAACAAGTTGTGCTTCGGTCGTGGTGATAAAACTGAATTCAGGTGGCTCAGCATCCGGATAGAGCTTCTTCACTTCAACATGAATGTAACGCTCTACGTGCTGAATAAATTGAAAGGTGGTATTGCTGTGAGCAAGGCTCGCTTTATTCGGTAATGAGGCCAGTAAGTTCTTAAATACAGACTGCCCAAACACGCGTTGCAAGCTTGCCGCATCAATATCGGTTTTCTTACTCAAGTTGATAATCAACCTGACAAGGTCTTTGTGGTCGTAACTGCCGACCGACGTATAGATCCCTTCATCTTCTGACATTTCTAGAACTTCTTCCAAAAGCTCTAGCCCAAACTTGTCTTCAACAAGCTCTAAAAATTCGGTGAATATGATTCCTTTCATCTCATACCTTTTCTTCTATTTCTTTTTAGAATGGTCCACTAAGTTATTGTTATCAAATTCTTAAACAAAAAATCTACGTTTCGTCACCCAATTTTATGACATGGGTAACGCTTACTCGCCTGTATGCCCATATTGAATATAGCAAAAATCGTCATTTTGAGGAGATTCATCGGTAAACAGCCTCTCATGACGCCCAATTGATAACTAAAAGAGGGAAAGTGAATAAAGAAAAACTCGATATTGGTAATCAACCCACGGTTATGTCTATACTTAAAATCATAATAATCAATATATTGGCTTGATATGAATAAAGAAAACTTCCTTCAGCAATTCCAACTTAACCCTACCGTTGGCTATCATCCTGAGTCAGTAGAGCGTGTTTCGCACATCAGTGGCGAGCAATTACGTAAAGCGGCAGTGGTGGTAGGTTTAGTTGAAAGAGAAGATGGTTTACATGTCATTTTTACTAAAAGAGCGGCTCATTTAAAGCATCACCCCGGCCAAGTCAGCTTTCCTGGTGGTAAACACGAACTTTCTGACCCTTCTATGCAATTCACTGCACTCAGAGAGCTCCATGAGGAGGTGGGAATTCGATCGGATCAAGTTAAAATTATTGGGCAATTACCAGCATTGAGTACTATTAGTAAATTTTCTGTGACGCCGATTATTGCCATGGTCGATCCTGACTATGAAGCCATCATTGATGAGAACGAAGTTGCCTCAATTTTTGAGGTACCCGCTACCTATGTTTTAGACCAAGCCAAGTTACACAGCCACACTGTTAACTTTAAACAAATCAAGCATCGGGTTTTTGCGATGCCTTTCCAAGAGCACCTAATTTGGGGCGTTACGGCGCAAATTATCCAATCGCTGCAGCAACACGTAATGCAACGAATCACATAGCAACTACGTTTTGTTTAATCTCTGTTAACAAAATCCAGACTTTCTATGGAACAGATTTATTAATGCAATTTTACGCAAACGTTTCCCTGGTATAAATCTATACAACCCCGCCTTTCGCATAAATAAAACTAATACCGGGCATAAACATAAATCACCTGTGGCACGCTATTTTCGTGATCAAAAATCCGTTTTTCGCATATCATGTGACACGCCGTTTCATTACATGATTTAGATCTATTTTTTGCAGAAGAAAATTCTGCAGAATTAGCCCCGACTTATTTCCTGTTCCCAAAAAATGAGTAATTTAACATGAACACAACAACTTCTTCGGCAAATGCCGTTAAAGATTCAAGCAAGTTTAACTATAAAGATTTTACCTGGTGTTTATCACTATTCGGTACAGCAGTTGGTGCTGGCGTACTATTCCTTCCAATCAAAGCTGGTGCGGGTGGTTTTTGGCCATTAGTTATCCTAGCTCTAATTGCGGCACCAATGACTTGGTTCGCACACAAATCTCTAGCTCGTTTCGTACTGTCTGCTAAAAACCCTGAAGCTGACATTACAGATACAGTAGAAGAACACTTCGGTAAGACTGGCGCAAACCTTATTACTTTCGCTTACTTTTTCGCTATCTACCCAATCGTTCTGATTTACGGTGTTGGTATCACAAACACTGTTGATTCTTTCCTAGTAAACCAAATGGGTATGGAATCTATTCCTCGTCCTCTTCTTTCTGGTGCACTTATCCTTGCTATGACTACAGGTGTTGTATTCGGTAAAGATCTGATGCTGAAAGCGACTTCAGCAATGGTTTACCCACTAGTATTCATCCTACTAGCACTGTCTTTCTACCTAGTTCCGGATTGGAACACTTCAATGATGGAAGTAACACCTGAATGGTCAACAATGCCTTCTGTTATCTGGCTTGCAATTCCAATCATCGTGTTCTCTTTCAACCACAGCCCAATCATTTCACAGTTCTCTAAAGAGCAACGTCGTGTATACGGTGAAAACGCAGTTAAGAAAACTGACGCGATCACTGGCGGCGCAGCAATGATGCTGATGGGTTTTGTAATGTTCTTCGTATTCTCTGTAGTTCTTTCTCTATCTCCAGAGCAACTAGCAACAGCACAAGCACAGAACATCTCTGTTCTTTCTTACCTAGCAAACGTACATGAGTCTCCACTTATCTCTTACATGGGTCCTCTAGTAGCGTTCGCAGCGATTACTTCTAGCTACTTCGGTCACTTCCTAGGTGCTCACGAAGGTCTTGTTGGTCTAATCAAGTCTCGCTCTGGTTCTTCAATCTCTAAGATTGAAAAAGCATCTCTAGCGTTCATCGTTGTTACAACTTGGATTGTTGCGGTAGTTAACCCAAGTATCCTAGGTATGATTGAAACAATGGGTGCTCCAATGATTGCAGCTATCCTGTTCCTAATGCCTGTGTTCGCGATGCAGAAAGTACCAGCTATGGCTAAGTACAAAACTTCAGCACCTGTGCAAATCTTTACAGCTTTATGTGGTCTAGCGGCTATTAGTTCTGTAATCTACGGCGCTCTTTAATCTCAAGCCCTTTTTATAAGATGGCATCCATCTTATATCGCGAGATTAGACAAAAAATATAATGATAATAAATGAGCCTCCCTACTCCCCTTGGGAGGCTCTCTTTTTGAGGTAATCGCTATGATTAGTGTATTTGATATCTATAAAATCGGTGTTGGTCCATCGAGCTCACACACAGTTGGACCAATGAAAGCGGGTAAAGAATTTATTGATGACCTACGTTCAATGGGAAAATTGCGCGACATCACTAAAATCACCGTGGACGTATATGGATCACTATCACTGACAGGGAAAGGTCACCACACAGATATCGCAATCATCATGGGTCTTGCTGGCAATACTCCTGAGCGTGTTGATATCGATTCTATTGCTGGCTTCATTGCTCGCGTAGAAGAAACTGAGCGCCTTCCTGTTGGCATGCACTGTCATACAGTATCGTTCCCACGCGATGGCGGTATGAACTTCCACACTAGCAACCTTTCTCTACACGAGAACGGAATGAGCATTCATGCATGGGTTGGTGACGAAGTTGCATACTCAAAAACGTACTACTCAATTGGTGGCGGTTTCATCGTTGACGAAGAGAACTTCGGCAAAGAAGAAGAAAACCCAATCAAAGCACCTTACGAATTCACAACAGCTGAAGAGCTGGTTAATCAGTGCAAAGAAAGCGGTCTTTCTATCAGTACACTGGTTATGAAAAACCAAGCAGCGTTCCACTCAGACGAAGAGTCTCGCACTTACTTCGCTAACATCTGGAAAACTATGCGTGAGTGTATGGATCGCGGTATGAATACTGAAGGTATCCTGCCTGGTCCACTACGTGTACCTCGTCGTGCAGCAGCACTTCGCCAACAGCTAATGACTTCAGAAAAAACAACCAATGATCCAATGTCGGTTGTTGACTGGGTAAACATGTTTGCTTTCGCAGTAAACGAAGAAAATGCAGCTGGCGGTCGTGTAGTAACGGCACCAACAAACGGCGCATGTGGCATCATCCCTGCTGTATTGGCTTACTACGATAAATTCATCCAAACAGTGACAGAGAAAGATTACATCCGTTACTTCGCAGCTTCTGGCGCGATCGGTGGTCTTTACAAGCGTAACGCTTCAATCTCTGGTGCTGAAGTTGGCTGTCAGGGTGAAGTTGGTGTGGCATGCTCTATGGCTGCTGCTGGTCTTGCTGAGCTTATGGGTGGTAGCCCTGAGCAAGTATGTATGGCTGCAGAAATCGGCATGGAGCACAACCTAGGTCTAACATGTGACCCAGTTGCTGGCCAAGTACAAGTACCATGTATCGAGCGTAACGGTATTGCTGCAGTTAAAGCAATCAACTCGACTCGTATGGCACTTCGTCGTTCTTCTGCTCCTACTGTTTCTCTAGATAAAGTTATCGAAACAATGCTAGAAACAGGTAAAGACATGAACGCTAAATACCGTGAGACTTCTCAAGGTGGTTTGGCTGTTAAGGTTGTTTGTTGATAGCCTTTGAATCAATCTGTTTTTAATCAGCAGATAATAAAAAGGAACGCCGATGCGTTCCTTTTTTGTATCTGAATTCCGGCCACTTATATCTAAGATGCTCGATTCGCATCTTAGATAATGGACCAAAGAACTAGATCACTTGTGAGATAAGTAGGAAGCAACCAAACAGCAGTGAGAACAACATCATTGCGCTGCCACCTTCTGCTCGGTATCGGTCATCAGCAACTTTCATGAAACGCTGTTTGTGGACCATAACCAGAGGAACAAACACCGCTAGGAACACCAAGATGATACCTGCGTAATTCAGTACTTGTAGGAACTTGTCTGCCGCAAGCAATGAACCAGCCAACGGCAAGATAAAGCTAATGCAGTACGTTACCGCTGTATTTTGGTTGAACATGTCTTTGTTCTGGTTGAACAACGCCATCGCCACACCAAAGAAAGAGGTCAACAACGCCAAGCCCGTGAAGGTAGACAGAACGTTACCCACCCAAGGAGACTGAGCCTCAAACGCCGCCATCAAATCTGATACGTTCTCAAAGCTTCTGAATTGCTCTTCACTCAAGTTGCCCACTACCGCAAACAACCAACACAAGTAACACACTAATGGGATCAGAGAACCGATGATCACCATGTTACGCAGCTGTTTGTCTGTCGCTTCGTGGTTGTAAGAAACCAAGGTTGGAATCACCACCATAAAGCCAAAGCTCGTAAACAGGATGGCACTGGTTTTGATTAGGTCAACGTGGTCATGGCTGGTTACCTGCATCAAGTTTTCTTGAGTCATGCTCGGCGCTAAGAAGGCCATGGTTGCAAACAAACTAGCAAGCATCACGAAGAACAATGCTCGATTGAGCTTATCAATCACACCAGTACCACTTGCGACTACTGCGCCAGCAAGCAAGGTAAACACGGTTTGGCTGGTAGTCGCGGTAATTTCGACGCCAAAGTTAGACAGTAACTTACTCAGCAAGTCACCTGCGCCCAGAATGTAAGCCATTAATAGGCAAATCAACAACGCGTATAGCAAGCCGTTGGTAAGCAACTGACCTTGTTTACCCAAGGTTTTTCGGGCAATAGAGTTTAATCCTAGACCGCCACCCGCTTTGATGGTCGCTTCTAGAAGTAGTAACGCTGCGTAAGTCGTACCGAAGCAGATCAGTACCATAAGCAGTGTGCCGTAAAGCAATCCGAATTGAGCTAATACCATTGGGATCGCAAGCATACCAGCACCGAGAGCGGTACCAGCGATAATTAGGGAGCTACCCATCATTTTAATATTCATTGTTTTTAACTTATTTGTTTAGTTTTTATAGATGTGACTCTTCGTTCATCGAGCGGATGACAAAGGAGTTCAGATAGAAATAAAGTTATAAAACGAATAACAATAGGAGCGATAAGCGGTAAAGAAGCGTGCAGAGACGTTGTCGAACAGGGCGTTCAAAGGGGAGCTTGTCTTAAAAGAGGTAAAACGAGAAGCGTGAGTAAGCATTAACTGATGTGGTGAACCTTCCGTAGGTTCAATAATCGGTGATGTAATCTTGAATTTCATGTATGTGTCCAATAAGTCACATTCCATAGTATTTGAAGCAGCGTATCCGTTGCTGCCCTACCTCTATCATAGAGGTCTTTTCATCTTATCGAATGAGCCTCGAAACACAACGCTATAACCACAATTTTTGCTATTAAATTGAACAAAACAACCATTTGGATATAAATTGACCACTAAGTCGTCTAAAACAATAGTCTTTATTGATAAAAGACAAGCGGACAAATACATCGAGCTAATTAACAACCTAGGCTTTTCTAATTATCAGCACAATCAAAACTCGATGCTGCACTTCAATTTTCCCAAAACAACAGTCTGTTTTAAGAACAGCGAGGAGCTTGAAGCGCGTTCCATTTCAACATCAGACACGACACAAACTCGCTACATCACAGAAACATAGCCACAACCGGAGTGTGGTCACACAATTCGTTATACCCCATAGGTGGTAGGAATTCTTACTAGTACAGTATTTGCGTCATTATAATTAATAAAAACAAACACCTTATGCGCTCAACAATCACCTTTAAAATCCTAGTGGCCCTCGCCATCGTGTTCACCTTTTTGCTGGCAATATCGACCTATTTCCAATATTCGCAACAAAAGCAACTTGTAAACTCAGTGTTAAGTGAGCAGCTTCACGACAAAGCAAGTAACTACTTCGATAGCCTCAATATGATGATGCTCACCGGCACCATGGCACAAAAAGAGACCCTTCGTCAGAAAGCACTGGCTCAAGAAGGCATTGAAGACGTTCGTGTTTTACGCGCCGACGCTGTCAGCAAGTTATATGGCCCAGGTAATGACAACCAAACACCGGTTGACGATATTGATAAACGAGCGCTAGCGGGCGAAACCGTTATCGAACCTTTTTCTGCTGATTGGGGCAAAGGCTTGGTCATTGCTCTGCCAATGAAGTCGAGTGAAGATTACCGAGGAACCAATTGTGTCGCCTGTCATATGGCACCAGAAGGTGAAGTCTTGGGTGCGATTCGTCTCGAATATAACCTTAACCATGTTAACTCGCTGATTAACACTCAAACCATGGCTGCTATTGGCATTATGGCAGTGATCTCGTTTGCCGGATTTGTCCTTACGATGGGATTAATTCGTAAGATTAGTGCGTAATGGAAACCGCGGTTAAGTCTTTATGCTTGTGGTACATCGCGTGTTTGAATATCAGATTCGCACTCACGGTATTCATTCCTGCGACTTCTACATAAGCGCCCTTTTTACGGAACTTAAATACGACCTTATCAAGCGCTTCAACCGACGTGTTATCTAGGAAAGACGCATCCGAAATATCGATGGTCACTAAAGAGGTCGCATTGTCATAATCAAATAAATCGACAAACGCATCTGAAGAAGCAAAGAAGACATGGCCTTTTACTCGGTGGGTAGTGTGCATTTCGTTAGTCACGACTTCATCGGATATAAAGACCATCGACTTGCTAGCATGCGCATAAAACAGAGCCGATAGCACCACGCCAACCGCAACACCTATTGCTAAATTATGAGTAAACACCACCACCGCCACGGTTGCTAG
Organism: Vibrio sp. 10N.222.49.C12; assembly: GCF_041475025.1. NCBI lineage: Bacteria > Pseudomonadati > Pseudomonadota > Gammaproteobacteria > Vibrionales > Vibrionaceae > Vibrio > Vibrio sp. 10N.222.49.C12. The sequence goes on from NZ_JBFRVF010000023.1 coordinate 29,019, forward strand.
CATGGTTACATTGGTTGGCAGTGTGTGATCTTTAAGCTCAACAATGGAACGCCATGAGAATGTGCCGATAGAAACCATGATCATCACAGACACTAAAGCGGCCATCGGTATCAGCTTCAACCAATCAGAAACAAACACCACCATTAGCAACAAAACCACCCCAGCGATCATGCTGGACAATCGGGTTAAGCCACCTGATTTGATGTTAATGATCGACTGACCGATCATTGCGCAGCCCGCCATTCCACCAAAAAGGGAAGCCACGATGTTCGCAACGCCCTGCCCTTTACACTCATTGTTTTTATTGCTTTCAGTATCAGTCAGGTCATCGACTATGGTCGCTGTCATCAAGGATTCCAACAAGCCAACCAGAGACAGAGCAATCGAATATGGCAGGATGGTTGCAAGCGTCTCAAACGTGAATGGAATATTAGGAATCAAGAACACAGGCAGTGAATCGGGAAGCTTGCCCATATCGCCAATCGTTCTCACATCTAAGCCGAAGAGCAAACTAATGATTGTCAGGGTAACAATCGCGACCAGTGGAGAAGGTATTGCGCGACCAAACTTGGGGAAATAAGGAAGCAGATAAATGATCGCCAAACCCAAAGCGACTAACACGTAAACGCTTGAAGGGACGTTGATTAATTCAGGAAGTTGGGCCATGAAAATTAGAATGGCGAGCGCGTTAACAAATCCAGTAATCACCGATTTGGAAACGAAATTCATCAGGTTACCAAGCTTGAGATAACCAGCTGCGATCTGAATGACGCCAGCTAGAAATGAAGCGGCGAGTAGATATTCTAGTCCGTGCTCTCTCACTAAAGTGACCATTAGTAGCGCCATAGCGCCTGTTGCCCCGGAAATCATTCCCGGACGACTGCCAACCAAAGCAGTGACGACACAAATACAGAACGAGGCATAGAGCCCTACTTTAGGGTCAACGCCTGCAATAATTGAAAATGCGATGGCTTCAGGGATCAATGCGAGTGCAACCACAATCCCAGATAATGAATCTCCTTTAACGTTTGATAACCAGTGTTTTTTTAAATAATTAAGCATGTAATTCTCTTTTACTTGTACAGCCAGTCCTGCCTTGTTGAGACATAATTTGATCGACTGTTTTTCTTGAATGAGCGAGCGCTCGAAAAGTGCGGGTGTAGAGAGAATGCAGGGGTTAAGGCGGCGTAATTAACACGTAGATATTAAACTCCTCTTGTTGCTTTAGTGGGAAATTAAGAAGGTGATCAAGTCCAAAATGACTGAATCCGCGCCAATGTAGAGTGAGTCTCAACACAATCACACTCCCATTATTGAAAACAAAGGTTTCGATTACGCCATGCTCGTTCAGCAGCTCACATAGGGTGAAAGGTAAGGCTGACGCTAAGATCGAACAAAAAACACACCCTCAAACCTATTTATCGTCAGTAGACACAATATTTCTTTCACCAAGCAAGAATAAAGGTTGAAGCTGTCGGTATGACAGGTAATATGTTCAATCGATTTAAAAAGTTTATACAACTTAATGTTTCGGCTAATTATTGTGCAAATGTATATTTATTTGCAGCAATGCCAGAGACTTTGAGTTGAATTTGTCCCTCAATGGAGAATGAAATCAACATGACTTACGCGCCTGTAACAGACGTACTTGGCGGCAAGCTAGCGGTAGACAGTGAAGTAACTGTTCGCGGCTGGATCCGTTCACGTCGTGATTCCAAAGCTGGAATCTCTTTCCTTGCCATTTATGACGGCTCTTGTTTCGACCCGATTCAGGCCGTGGTTCCTAATAATCTTAATAATTACGAAAACGAAGTATTAAAGCTAACAACTGGCTGCTCTGTTGAAGTAACGGGTAAGATTGTTGAGTCTCCTGCGAAAGGTCAAGACTTCGAACTAGCAGCAACTGACGTTAAAGTTGTAGGCTGGGTTGAAGACGCTGACACTTACCCAATGGCTAAGACGCGTCACTCTATCGAGTACCTTCGTGAAGTTGCTCACCTACGTCCACGTACAAACGTGATTGGCGCAGTAGCACGTGTACGTAACTGTCTATCTCAAGCGATTCACCGTTTCTACCACGAGCAAGGTTTCTTCTGGACTTCTGCTCCGCTTATTACTGCATCTGATGCAGAAGGCGCTGGTGAAATGTTCCGTGTTTCTACGCTAGATATGGAAAACCTACCACGCACTGAAAAAGGCGACGTAGACTTCAACGAAGATTTTTTCGGTAAAGAGACGTTCCTAACAGTATCTGGCCAACTTAATGCTGAAGCTTATGCTTGTGCACTAAGCAAGGTTTACACGTTCGGTCCTACGTTCCGTGCTGAAAACTCAAACACAAGCCGCCACCTAGCTGAGTTCTGGATGGTTGAGCCTGAAGTTGCGTTTGCAGACCTTAACGATGTAGCGAAACTGGCTGAAGACATGCTTAAGTACGTTTTCGCTGCTGTTCTTGAAGAGCGCCGCGACGATCTTGAATTCTTCGCTTCTCGCATCGACAAGCAAGCAATTACTCGTCTAGAGCAATTCGTAGACGCTGATTTCGCACAAGTTGACTACACTGACGCAATCCAAATCCTACTAGACTCTGGTAAGAAATTTGAGTTTGACGTTGAGTGGGGCATCGACATGTCTTCTGAGCATGAGCGTTACCTAGCTGAAGAGCACTTCAAAGCACCTGTTATTGTTAAGAACTACCCGAAAGACATCAAAGCTTTCTACATGCGCTTAAACGACGACGGCAAAACAGTTGCAGCAATGGACGTACTTGCACCAGGCATCGGTGAAATCATCGGTGGTGCACAACGTGAAGAGCGTCTAGACATTCTAGACGAGCGTATGATCGCTATGGGTATCGACCCTGAGCACATGAGCTGGTACCGCGACCTACGTAAATACGGTACAGTGCCACACGCTGGTTTCGGTCTTGGTTTCGAGCGTCTAGTATCTTACGTAACAGGTATGGGTAACGTTCGTGACGTGATTCCATTCCCACGTACGCCACGCTCTGCAAACTTCTAATTCGAAACCTATTCGATATTAAAAGTTAAGAACAAACAAAAACCTCCGCACTTGCGGAGGTTTTTTTATGTTCGGAATAAAACGAGTCCAGATGCTTCTGCGTGCCACTATCTGAGACTCATTATTTCAAAAGCTAATCCACATCTTGGTCGATAGCGTATTTTATTGCAAGACCGCAAATTGCCATCATAACGAATGGGATCGCGGCAGTGGTGTATTCCGCCCACGCCATATCAGCGAATGCTTTTGCCAGCAGTACGTGGCCGAGAATAAGCAGAAGCGCACACACAATAGCGACAATAATCAGCTTAACTTCATTTCCCATAGTCATTTTCAACATAACGGTATCTCCAATATTTGGTCTACCGTTATTGAATCACAACTCTTTGGTCAATTAGGCGTACAGTTACCCCACAAACAACCCGTACAGTTGGAATGATTGTCTTTTTTATGAGGGACTTAAGGTTTTACGAGTGCGTAAGTTGATGTGCCAGTTTGCCAAGCCAGATGAGCGCCTGTTCTTTCTCTTCTGTCAGTTCATAAGAGAAGTTCAATCGTATCGCGTTATCCACTCTGCCATGCTCACTAAACAGATCGCCAGATGCAACGCTAATACCTTGTTCGATAGCCAGTTGATGAAACTGTTGGCTGTCGAATTTTTCAGAAAAGCGAATCCATATCAAGTAACCACCAGCCGGCTCTTCAATCTCTATTGAATGCGGAAAGTACTGCTTAATGACATCGATAAATCGCTCTTTCCTGACGACAAGGTTTTTACGCAGTTTACGAAGGTGATTGTCGTAGCTTTCATGCGTTAAGAAATGAGCGACACCAAGTTGAACAGGAGCGCTACTCGATAACGTAGAAAGAAGCTGTAACTTTTGAATCGCGTCGTTAAAACGCGTGTTCACAACCCACCCTACTCGATAACCAGGACACAAACTTTTTGAATACGACCCACAAAGCAAGACGGAATCGGTCTTATCGAAGGCCTTTAGTGGCTTCGGCTTATGCCCTTCGTAATAAAGATCGCCATACACGTCATCTTCAATAATGTAGGTTCCATGCTGTTCTGCAATCTCTACCACACGGCGCTTTGCCTGTTCCGACAAACTGGTTCCCGTTGGGTTTTGAAAAGTCGTCATCAGCCAACACGCTTTAACATCTTGGTTTTGTAGCGCGTTTTCAAACAGCTCTATATTCAACCCATTGATTGGGCAAACGTCCACTTCGATCGGGTTAAGCCCGAGCCTCTCGACAGCCTGCAGAGCACCATAGAATGCGGGAGACTCAATCACGACGTTATCACCCGACTTGGTGACCGTTTGCAGGCTCAAGTTGAGCGCCTCCATAGCACCCGACGTAATCACGATGTCTTGATGATTAACCGTAATCCCTTGCTGCAGATAACGCTGTGCGATTTGCCTTCTCAAGGACTCACTGCCCGGTGGCAAATTATTTATCACACTCGCGCCAGTCATCTTCCTACCCGCGCTGGCAAGGTTTCGAGTCAAGGTAGGTAACGGGAACAGGTTAGGATCTGGGAATGCAGAGCCGAAAGGAATCACACCTTCGGCTGAACTCGACTTCAAGAAATCAAATAAGCGGTCATTAATGGCTTTCTTTTCACTAACGAGTGGCTGTGCGTAGTCAACGCCGTCCAGCCTTGGCGCTACAAAGTAGCCCGACTGAGGTTTAGCGATGATCCACCCTTCGCTTTCTAGCAACTGGTAGGCTTGTAAGACAGTACTATTGCTGACGTTGTAATTTCGACAACTCATGCGTACCGAAGGGATCTTCTCTCCGGATCGCCACGTATTGTTGGCTATCTGAGTTCGAATATCCTTTGCAAGGTCTTCATAACGCGCCATCTAATTGTACTACCTAGAGAAATTCTGTGAGCCGGTGATTTTATCACTTACGCCAACAACTATTGCTGCTATCCATATGATCGCACCTAATTTCCACAATAGTGTGAATTGGTTCACAGATAACTTTGTAAGCTTTGCTAAGTTTGTACCCAAGGTAGGAGCTAAGTTGGCTTTCTACCTCAATAATTTGATGTAACCCAAAAACATGCGAGATAACAATGAAAAAAATAGAAGCAGACCAATTAAGTTATAAAGGAGAGTCAAACGGTGTTCACAGTTGGACAACACCGAGCGGTCAGCCATATTACTGGCACCCAGATTGGCTCCATATTGCTGAAGATGCGACAGGCTCACATCCAAAGCAAAAGATCGATGTCGAACAAGACCAAGCACCAACGGAAAAACACGCGGTGTCTGCTATTCTGAAACACATCAACCAATGGGCTGCAGACAAACTAGCGTCTCACCCTGAGATTGAAACCGGCTCAATCGAAGCTGAAATCAATCTCAAAAAGTAACGGGGTAAAGTAGATAGCAAACTCAATCACTCGCGATTCTAACCAGTACACAGACTGAATAGCCTCGAACCTCGACCGAGGCTATTCAAGTATCTTCATAAAAATGCTGCAATAACCCCCACCTAGCTAACAAATCTCTAACACAAACCAGTTTCTTGTATCAATCCACGAAAGCTATCGATAGAATCTCCGGTCTTATTCACGTCAGTTATGCTAATTATTCGCAATTCTAAAGTCGTGAATCAATGAATGCGTAAATCTAATAAGAATGAGAACAAAGGCTTACCGATGGATACTTCAAATTACAATCAATCGCTAACGACTAAGTTATACGTCATTGCTGGCGTGCTGTTTGGCACCTATGGCAGTCGGGTGTGCCCTATGCTCGATAGCTTAACGACGTTAGAGATTTTCACACAAGTCAGTATTGTGTTTATCTTATTATGGCTCGCACGTCGTTACCCATTGGCGCAACATACCTTGGTCAAGCAAGGCCGATTCGCGCAACTCGATACCCTGCTATTTTTTGCTGCAAGTGTGCCTTTCGCGTTCTACTACAACTTAAGCTATGAATTCACCATAGATAGTAATTTGAAGGTGCTGTTTGGCATGAGTCTATTCGGCTTCTTTACCGGAACCATTCTTCAATTGAATGCCAAGCTCAGCCAAATGGATAAAATGGAGACGACTGGACAATTCGACTTCCAACTGGTTGGTGAAAGAAGTTCACTGGTCAAGCAGATGATAGGCTTGGTTATCGTGCTTCTGGTAACACTGACGACTATGTTGACGATGATTGCCGTTAAAGACATCTTCTGGTTAGAACACAACCCTGACCGCTTATTGGATGGCACCGGCAAGATCAGCGTGATCAAAGAGTTTATTTATTTGGCTGTGGTACTGGGTGGCTACGCGATAACCATCATGACGCTTTGGAGTAAGCTAATTAAGCGTATTCTCCTAAGCCAAGAGCACGCATTAAACAAAGTCACCAATGGCGAGCAAGGCGTTCGCTTACCTATTTTCGGCTACAACGAGCTTGGATCAATGGCATCTATGACCAATACCATGCTTGATAGCCTTGAAACCGCGCAAAACGAAGTGAAAACCACACGTGACGTGGCCATTGTGAGCTTATCGGCATTGGCTGAATCTCGAGACAATGAAACGGGCGCACATATCCTAAGAACTCAAGAGTACGTCAAGGTGCTCGCACAAGAGCTCAGCAAATCAGAAACCCACTCAAGCTTGTTAACTCCAAACTACATCGAGTTGCTCTACAAATCTGCGCCTTTGCACGACGTGGGCAAAGTAGGTGTTCCTGATAGTGTGTTATTGAAGCCGGGCAAATTGACGGACGAAGAGTTTGAGATAATGAAAGGTCACCCCGCGATTGGGGCTGAAGCGTTATCTATTGCAGAAAAGCAGTTGGGAAGTAGCTCTTTCTTAAGAGTCGCAAAGGAGATATCTCTGACTCACCACGAGAAATGGAATGGCAGTGGTTATCCTAATCAGTTGTCTGGTGAAGATATCCCGTTATCTGGCCGTTTAATGGCATTAGCTGATGTTTATGATGCGCTCATCTCGAAGCGAGTCTACAAGCCACCCTTTACTCATGAACAAGCTAAACAGATCATCTTAGAGGGCAATGGGACGCATTTTGATCCGCAAGTTGTCCAAGCTTTTCTGGTCGTCGAACAAGCGTTTGTTTCAATTGCTGCGACCTACAAAGATGGCAAAAATGTAGCGAGTGAACTCGAGCGCGAAAGCTTTATTGCTCAACCAGCGTAATCTATTCAAAATCCACTAACTTCTTGCACCCTATAGGTTAATCCGTAGGGTGTTTTGTTATCAAATATCCTCTTTAGTCAATAAATCTGATTGAAATGGATTTTTTTTGGTCTTTCTGTTCACTTCGTATTGTCTTAAAAATTCCATACAGGTATAACTACCCATAGATACTATCCCCTCTCAATTGACATGGATGAAGATTATGTTTGAAAAAGTGTTAGCTGCTCCCGCCGATCCTATCCTCGGCCTTACTGAAGAGTTTAAAAAAGACTCTCGTGCAGAGAAAATCAACCTTGGCGTTGGCATCTACAAAAATGAAGATGGTCAAACACCAGTACTTAAAACAGTAAAGAAAGCAGAAGCTGCACTTCTTGAAAACGAAAAAACCAAATCTTACCTAACGATTGAAGGTACAGCTGAATACGGTCTAGCGGTTCAGAAACTTCTTTTCGGTTCAGACGCAGAGATCGTTGCATCTCAACGCGCTAAAACAGCACAAGCTCCAGGTGGTACAGGTGCACTTCGCGTAGCGGGTGAATTCATCAAGCGCCAACTGGGCGAAGTGAAAATCTGGATCAGTAACCCAACTTGGGCTAACCACAACGGCGTTTTCGCAGCTGCGGGTATCGAAACTGCTCAATACAGCTACTACAACGCTGAAACTAAAGACAAAGACTTCGCTGGCATGGTTGCAGACCTAGAGAAAGCTTCTGAAGGCGATATCGTTCTTCTTCACGGCTGCTGTCACAACCCAACAGGTATCGACCCAACAACTGAAGAGTGGGAAGTTCTTGCTAAACTGGTTGCTGAGAAGAAACTGCTGCCTCTATTCGATTTTGCTTACCAAGGTTTTGCAAAAGGCGTTGAAGAAGATGCTGCTGGCCTACGTATTTTTGCTCAATACAACAAAGAGATCCTTGTTGCTAGCTCGTTCTCTAAGAACTTCGGCTTGTACAACGAGCGTGTTGGTGCATTCACTCTGGTTGCTGAATCAGCAGACGTAGCAACGACAGCATTCTCTCAAGTTAAGAGCATTATCCGCTCTATCTACTCTAACCCACCAGCCCACGGCAGTGCTGTCGTTACTCACATCCTTGGTGATGCTGATCTACGTGCTGAATGGGAAGCAGAAGTGGCAGAAATGCGTGACCGTATCCAAGAGATGCGTGAACTATTCGTAACGACACTGAAATCAGAAGGTGTTGATGCAGACTTCACATTCATCGAACGTCAAAACGGCATGTTCTCGTTCTCAGGTCTAAGCAAAGAGCAAGTAACTCGCCTAAAAGACGAATTCGCAATCTACATTGTTGGTTCTGGCCGTATCAGTGTTGCTGGTATGACTAAGTCAAACATGGGTCCTCTATGTAAAGGTATCGCTGCGGTTCTTTAATCGAAAAGCGAAACCTGTATTTGCAGACCAATAGATGTGTAAAAGCCAGCAATTAAGCTGGCTTTTTTGTGTCTGTCTCTTTGTATATAAGAGCTATTAGTGCACTTAGCCTTTTCGTTACTGGCTAATACTCTAGGAAAAATTCCACTCCTAGCTCGTGAGTACGCTCGCTACGAATTTTACCTTCACCATCTCGATGTTGATATGACCCACCAATCGCAAACTTATTGGTCACTAGATAACGTAAACCTAAGTGATAGACCTCTTCATCAAACAGGTCACTTCGATTCACTTGCACACTCCCGTTAGCTATCCAACGTTTCGCAAAGCCATAGTTAAGCTCAGCTTTTACCCCTTGGATGAACTCAGTGTCTGAAGATTCAGTTCGGTTGGTGTCATTATCTTCAACCTTACCTTTTGTGATACCAAGCAGGTAGTAAGCCACTATATCTAAATCTTTCTTAATGCTGTAACGGTAACCAACACCTGGCATCAGTGTATCAATTCGAGTTGTGGTGTCATCAGGGTGAATAAAGCGTGCGCTGTAGTCTCCCAGCAACAACCAATCATCCGTCATCGCGTAACTGACGCCTAATCCATACGACGAGGCGTTATTATTACTGCCTGCATCTTCATTTAAACTGCCCGAATGCGCCGTGGCATAAATATGGTCGTAATCTAAAATATCCACCGCGTTAGTGTCCGCCCACAAACTTGGAGAAAACATAAAAACCGCAGATACAAAACTAAGCTTCCACTTCGACATTCCTATCATCCTTAAACTGTCACTCCATTAATTGAAAGGTTAGTCTATCCATAAGACTTTAAAAAGGTTTTAGCTCACAGATTGATTTGTGACGGCAAAATATTATCAAATGTTGTACCATGAAATCATACAAACCAATGGATGATCATTATGGATGCTGAGTTATTAGAGATTCAAAACTTTCTGGCGCAATACCCCCCTTTCACAGAACTCCCTGAGGAGATGTTGGCGAAAGTGACCAGTAGCGTGGAAATTTCTTATTACCGCCAAGATACCCCTATCATTCACTTTGGTGATCAAATTCATGACTTATACATCGTTCGAAGTGGCGAAGTCGAAGTCTACCGTCGTAAAGGCGAACTCTATAACCGCCTGGATGAAGGTCACTTGTTCGGTCAAATGGGCCTACTGACCAACAACAAGGTGCGTTTCCCAGTTAAAGCGACTGAAGACACCCTACTCTACTGTATTCCTGAGCCTATCTTCCAAGAGCTCTACGACAACTACGACTCCTTTGCCGATTTCGTAGAAGTAGAAGATAACGCGCGACTGCGCCAAGCCAACTCAGACAGCAACGACGCTAACGACCTAACAACATCCAAGGTTAAAACGCTGCTGACCAGCGAAGCGCCAATGATCGAAAAAACGCGCACCATTCAGCAAGCTGCGACCATGATGGCACAGGATAATGTTTCCTCTTTGCTGATCATCGACCCAGATATCGTTGAAGATGATGAAGATGACTCAACACCCGTGATTGGCATCATCACCGACCGAGATTTATGTACTCGTGTACTCGCTGAAGGCTTAGACCCGTCGGATGAAGTCTCTAGCGTAATGACACCAGAGGTTATCTCACTCGACCACAATGCTTATGTTTACGAAGCCATGATGACCATGCTTCGTTACAACGTGCACCACTTGCCAGTGCTTAAAGATAAGAAGCCGATTGGCATTATCGAAGCGACCGATATTGTTCGTTACGAATCTCAAAACTCACTGCTATTGGTAAGTAGTATCTTCCAGCAACAAAGTATTGAAGACCTGAAGGTACTATCCGAGCAAGTGAAAGACAGCTTTGTGCGCTTAGTTAACGAAGATGCGAATGCCCACATGGTGGGTACTGCAATGTCGGTAATTGGCCGTAGCTTTAAGCAACGTATTATCGAACTGGGCGAAGAGAAATTGGGCAAGGCGCCTATTCCTTACTGTTTCCTCGCACTCGGCTCTATGGGGCGTGATGAGCAGCTGCTGGTTACAGACCAAGATAACGCAATCATTCTTGATGATACCTACGACGAAGCAAAACACGGTAAATACTTTGAAGAGCTGTCGACCTTCATTTGTGATGGCTTAGATCAGTGTGGTTATGTGTACTGTACTGGCGACATCATGGCGACTAACCCAACGTGGCGTATGACTCGTCGACAATGGGAAGAGTGCTTTGCCGATTGGATTGATGATCCAAACCCGAAAGCACTGTTAAATGCTTCAATCTTCTTCGACTTAGATGGCGTTTATGGTCGTCTGAAATGGGCCGAGCAATTGAACAGCTTTATTGTTCGACGCGCACGTAAGAACAATCGCTTCTTGGCGTGCCTTGCACGTAACGCACTCAACCGTACACCTCCGCTCGGCTTCTTCAAAGATTTCGTGATGGAGAAAGATGGCCGTCACAACAACTCTATCAACCTTAAGCGTCGTGGTACTGCGCCACTCGCCGATTTAATTCGTGTTCACTCGCTCGCGGTAGCGTCTCGCTCTAAGAACTCGTTCGAACGCTTAGATGACATTATTGACGCCGGTATTCTGCCAAAAGGCCGAGCTCAAGATTTGAAAGATGCGATGGAGTTTATCTCTCTGGTTCGTATTCGCCACCAAGCACACGATGTCGACAACAACATCGAGCCTGATAACAACATCGAGCCAGAGAACCTGTCTGACTTCGAACGACGTAACCTAAAGGATGCATTCCAAATATTAAGTAATGCGCAAAACTTCCTTAAGTTCCGTTATCAAGCCAGCAACAAGTTTAAGTAGGGCCTATGAACAAACTATTCAGATCACCTGCGGTCGATTGGCCATTTAAGTTTGCTCAGAAGCTTGAACGAGCGAGAGACGAGCGCTTAAAGCACTTTTATAGCCAGCCTCTTCCTGCGCCTGATACGCCACTTTCAGAAGTGATGTTTTTGGCTGTCGACTTTGAGACAACGGGGTTAAACCCAAACAAAGACGGCATCATTACCATTGGTTTAGTGCCATTTACGCTCAATCGCATCTACTTGCGACAAGCCAAACACTGGACTCTAAGACCAAAACAGAAACTTGAAGAAGAGTCTGTCGTGATTCATGGCATCACTCACAATGACATCATTGATGCGCCAGACCTTAGCGAAGTGTTGGGCGAGATCTTAGAATCAATGGCGGGACATATCCCTGTGGTTCACTATCGTCGTATCGAACGTGACTTTTTGGACAATGCATTGAAAGTGCGACTCGGTGAAGGCATTGAGTTCCCAGTCCTCGACACGCTGGAGATTGAATCTCAGATCCAAAATAAACTGGCTGGCGGCTTGTGGAACAAGCTGAAAGGTAAGAAGCCAGCTTCAGTGAGACTGGGTCAGAGTCGTCGTCGATACCATCTGCCCGACTACACGCCGCATCATGCATTAACTGACGCTATTGCGACCGCTGAGCTACTCCAAGCGCAAATTGCTCATCACTTTGACTCTGAGATGCCTCTGAAGAGTTTCTGGCTCTAGCTGAGTTACGTAAGCTAAATACAAACACAAAGCCCATCAACTTCCATTGGTGGGCTTTTTCATTTTTATCGTCTGTGTTTAAGCAACGGTTGGCCCGACTAAGCGCATTTCCCATAAGCGTTTAAACATATTATAACGTCACACCGCAGCAGTTCCGCTCTAATGGACGTCGAAAATCGTGATCGCTATTTGTCAGCGCGATTGGCATTATTACTTCCCAACCACAGACAACGTTTGGTAATAAAGACGCTTTTGCTGATACATATTCTCATCAGCGACTGAGAACAATTGCTCAACGTCTGTTGAATCACTAGAGGCTGCACCAATCGAGAATCTGACAGGAATAGAGATACCCGCTTTAGTCTCGATTGCCTGTTGCTCCTGAGCAATGTACAACTGCTCAGTCATCTTTGCGACATTGAGCGAACTCGACTCACCAGACGTTAAGGTAAGCACCGCAAATTCATCTCCACCCAAACGGTATAGATTACTGGCAGGTGTCAATTCGTGGCTGATTACGTCTACGCAGCGCTGTATCAGCTCATCCCCGGTCTCATGCCCATGAACATCATTGGTCGTTTTCAAGCCATTGATATCAATAATGATCAAAGAAATCTGATTTTGATTGTCGTTAATGCTGCGTTTACTGAATTCGAGATCTTCATTAAAAGCTTTACGATTCAAACAGCCAGTCGGCATGTTAATCCGTGTAATATTTTCGAGCTCTAGCCAACCAGCTAACTGTTTTTGGTACATGTCAAAAATCAGAAGATCTTCTTCACTGAGGACATCAAATGAACTTGAACAAAAATACCCGATCGCCGTCCCCTGTGAGTCACAGAGTATCAGGTCAGCCTCGCCAGTCCGGTTAAAATGAAACTGAATCGAATGTTGAACAAGTAATGTCTTTAACTCTTGATCGACCATTTGAGGAATCAACCGATATTCAGCCGCGTGTCTTGATGATGCAAACTGAACGATCTTCAAAAGACGATGCTTCTGGGATTCTTCACGCGCGAGCGAATACGTTAACTTGCTGGTTTTCTCTTCAACTAAGTCCTCTAGCAGAACATTAAACCTTTCGAGTTTATCGTTACTTTCTGTAAGCTCACGGACTTGGTATTGTATGCGACCCCACAAGGTTTCCAATAAACGACTCAGCGTGACGAACTCTGTAAAACGATGTTCATCCACACTATGAGTCGGTGACTGGTTATGCGAATACGACGTAACAGATTCAGCCAACAGGTTTAACTGCCCTGAGAACCAGCGGCTTAGGAACAGAGCAAACACAATCGCGATGGCAAGCGTCGCCACCAATATTCTGACAAAGACCACCTGAGCTTGTTGCATCTCTAATAAACGCTCACTGTCGGAAATATGATGTTTGACGTTCAGTACCAATTTGTCGGTAAAGAATGTGCTGTCGATAGAGATAATGTTCGCACTTTGTTCAGAAGATTGAGCATCCGTTGAATCAATATAGTTAAACTCAACCGACTCATTTTGATAAAGGAAAGGCGTCACTTTAGTCTTAAGTCTGTCATACCCCATAAGAACCACAAGATAACCCTGCGGCGTGTATGTAGAACCTTCTATCAAACGATAAGGTAAAATCGGCGCGACAAAAGCGATACCTGCAGCGGCATTATCCGCCACTTCAGTTTCGGTAAACTCGGTGTGGAACAATTTCCCTTGCCCATAAACCGATTGAGGACGCTTCAAGCTTTCTAATAACTGGCTCTGCTCAAAATGGTACAAGCTGCCTTTGCTGTCATAAATGGGCTTCCAGTTTTGGTCCAGAATATAAGTCGCGGACACACTCTCCGCTAGCGCATTGAAGCTATCCATCTTGTCCCAAACAACACTCGAGAAAAAGATATTACCACCCGCTTTAATCAATGATCGGTCATGCGAATACCATTGAGTTAGGCTCGCCGTCAGCTTAATTTGCTCTTGTATGGTTTGACGAATACCGGTCGTAGAGTTGTCCAGCTTGGTTTCTTTTTGCTCTAAAGAACTTTGGTTTTGTTTATTGAGAATCAACTGTCCCGCTAGGTAAACAGGAAGCATTGAGCAAGCCAGCAACACCAAGCCCATGGTGTATTTTAATGATAGTTTCAATCTCTTACCCTCATATTCGCCGAGTAATATTGAACAAAATCATTGTAAAACTTATGCAGTTCACTCTTTGGCATCCCTGACTTGTAACGCTGATACGCCCGAGCCGATGCCTCCCAAACGATCGCCATCTTGTAGTCACTCGACATCATTTGCGATGCTTGAAACTCATCGTACATATTTGAAAGTGTCTGGTTACCTTCCTCAACACGGCGTTGATTAACCTCATAAAACGGCGAAACCATGGCACTCGAGTGAGCTAAATAGGTGAAACTGTTTGATTGCAGGTATTGAACGACTTCTTTCAAAGCCAATTTCTTATCTGGGTTTTGCATGCCTTTTTCCGTGACAGCAAAAACCTTTGCGCCACTAAATGAAGACATACTTTCACCACGATAGGTCGGCAACGAATTGATGTACAAATCTCGACCAAAGGCGGCATCGAGTTCGCTGAACGCCCAATCACCGTCAATCAAAAACTCGACTTCCCCATTGATGAACCTCTGCCTCGCGCAAATATCGCTGCACGATGATTCGATGACTTTTTTCTGCTGCAACATGTCGATGAAATCAAAGATAGCAACTAACCCTTCACCATTAACATTATTCGACGATAATAAGTCTTCAGAAAAAAGCTGATAGAAAGCTAGATAGAAGTACATGTTTGGATTGGGAAAAAGCACGCTCACTTGATCGGACTGAGCAGAGCGTTCAATTAGGCTCTCCCATGTCACGACTTGCGCTTGAGGCTTGCTCGAATACAGAACGACTTGGTTTCCAATACCAACCGGTAACGCCTTAAGCTCACCGTTGATGACCACTGCATCAAGCGCTTTTTTCTCATAGCGTTGGGTATCGACCCAAGCATCAGGAAGCGTCGCTAAATCGATATATTCAGTTAGACCTAAGAAGTCAGAAGGAACCCAGATGGCGTCGGGAAAGGTATTGTCTCTAGGATCAGCAACAAGCAGTTCAGAACGAATACTGTTGACGTCAAACGAACGAATTTCTACACGATGATCAGTCATCGCTTCGATATGTTCTTTTACATAATCGGCCGTTTCATAATTAATACCAGCCCATATTTCAAGTGTGGACGAACAAGCAACGGCCGGAAATAGCATCGCAAATAGACTCAATAACCTCACACTTGGTTCCTTGTGGTAAAAATTAGACGTTGGATTTTAATCGCCCATCAATAAACCGGGCGATGCGGCTTATCGCTCACTGCTCATGATTAGAGACCTAGCTTTGGGCGACACGTTATATAGTAAAAAGTGCCTAAATAACAGTTGATACTCTCGCTTTAAGAGAAAGGTCTGCTCATTCTGATACATCCGTCATATCTCTGGATGACTGTTCTTACAATAAATCAACATACCATACCCTTTATTATTAACGACAAAAAAAATGCCGCAAAAGCGGCATCTATCTCGTTCGGTGCATTCGACACAATAAAAATCAAATAAGCAATTTATCAGTCAAAGCCCTATCATCGATTAAGCGTATTTCTCTTCGAAATCTTTCATGAAGCTAACCAGCGCTTGAACGCCTTCCAGAGACATTGCGTTGTAAAGTGAAGCTCTCATTCCACCTACTGCTCTATGCCCTTTCAGTGATTTCAGACCTGCAGCATCAGCCAATTCTAGGAACTTGCCATCTAACTCAGGTTTCGCCAGTTGGAACGGCACGTTCATTCTAGAACGGTTTGCAGTGTGAACATCGTTTTTGTAGAAAGCTGAGCTATCGATTGCATCGTAAAGCAGCGCTGCTTTCTCTTTGTTCACCAACTCCATCGCTTCAACGCCACCTTGAGCTTTCAGCCACTTGAACACAAGGCCTGATAGGTACCAAGCGTACGTTGGTGGTGTGTTGAACATTGAGTCTTTTTCAGCAAGTACTTTGTAGTTCAGAATACTCGGCAACACGTCGTTTGCGAGTTCGAGTAGATCATCACGTACGATTGCAATGCAGATACCCGCAGGGCCGATATTCTTTTGCGCGCCCGCGTAGATAACACCGTACTGAGACACATCAATCTTACGAGACAGAATGTTAGATGACATATCCGCTACGATTGGCTTATCCGTTTGAGGAAGCTCGCTGATTTCAATACCATCGATGGTTTCATTCGGACAGAAATGTACATACGCAGCTTCCGGGTCAATTTTCCAATTTTTAGCTGGAACAACCGCTGCTTTACCATCAATTGACGTCTTCGCGTTGAATACATCGATTTCGCAATATTTGCTCGCTTCAGTCACTGCACTTTCTGCCCAGTAACCCGCATCAATGTAAGTCGCTTTCGTCGCATCACCTAAAAGGTTTAGAGGAACAGCAGCGAATTGAGCACGAGCGCCCCCCTGACAGAAAAGAACTTGGTAGTTGTCTGGGATGTTCAGAAGATCACGTAGGTCCTGTTCGGACTCGTCAGCAACTTGAATAAATTCCTTGCTGCGATGGCTGATTTCCATCACGGAAGTGCCTAAACCATTCCAATCAATGAAGTCTGCTTGCGCTTGTTTCATTACCGGTTTAGGCAGTGCCGCTGGGCCAGCACTAAAGTTGAATACGTTATCTAATGTAAGTTCCATGGGGATAATTGCTCCTGCTAAATAATAACTATGCAAGTAATACCATGTTTTACCCAACATAAAAACAACAAAAGAGGTCTTAAGACCTCTTTTGTTTCGTACCGTACAAAATGTTTAACTTAACCCGTTAGATCGCCCTATCAGTATTAAGCCCGACTCTTTTTATTGAACAAAAGCCGGCATAAGCAGTGCAATTAATGGAATTTCTTGTCCATTTTCAAACACTAGATTTCCATTCTCTAGGTCAGCCGTGATTTCATAACCACTTTCTGTTTGCTTGATCATTTCCATCACGATCAATTCGTCGATACCTTCACGGATAAAAGGGTATTCTTCAACAAGCTCATTTGAGAAGCTAGATTGAACATTACCTGTTAATGCAGGAACAATCATTGAAGGGTTACTGCTGATGTTTTCGGTCCCTTCCGGTACGCTCACCAACCATTTAGATTCAAACTGACCCTTGCCTAATTCTAACGACATATTGTTCATTGAAAGGTCGAAGCCTTTAGCAAACAGTACGTCGATGAACGGAATGATCTCAGCCACATCTTCTTGTGTCAGAACAGGATTCGCCTGGTAAATTTCAAAGATTTTCTCAAACGACTGGCTGTCCAGTTTCGACATTTCAAAATCGACGTTTAGATTGTTCAACTGGCCTTCGTTGGTCTCAATATTGGCGACATCCAACTTAAGACTGCTGCTCAAGCGCTTAGTCGCTTCATCTAGATGCGATTCAAAATCGTACTTAGAGTTTTCGATGGTCATGAATGGCTGCATTGCAGAATCTGAAATCAAGAAGCTATCAATAGTAAAATTCTGAGTACCTAACCAGTAGCCTTTCGCTTGTTGGCCTGAACCCACACCTTTCAGATTAGACAGCGTTACCTCTTCACCGGTTTCAAAATCAATTTGAACTGAAGGGATTGAAAGCTCGTAATCAACTTGGCCTAAAACAGTCGCATGGCCAGAAAGATTCGATTTAGTGATCGAGACCGAAGTCCCATTCTCATCAGAACCTTGGTGATTGAACTGGCTTAACTCAAAGTTAAAGTCAGTGTTGCCGTTTAGCTCAGTACTAGTGGTCAGAGTTAAAGGCAGAATATCGGTATTCTCAAACGTCGACAGTGCATTTAGACTCACCAAACCATGGCTAACCGCACTATTTATGACAAACTCACTCGGCAACCCATCAATCGCAAGTTGCTCTTTCAGGTTTTCATCCGTCACAGTTAAACGAGTGGTTACGTTGGAAGACAAGTAACCTCTATCGTATTCCACGATCTCAGCTTGAATGCTTGAATTGTTAAGCTTTGCAACGCCATCGGTAATCGCATTTTGTCCAATTTGCCCAACCGCTAGCGGCCAACAAAGTGCCAGTGAGATTGCTCCGCCAATAGCACCAATTTTTCTTAACTGTTCCATGAGTTCTCTTTCTACACGTGTCTATTTTTTTTAGTCTAACCCATCAGTAGCAAACAAGAAACATTGAGTTAAATCAGTCTATTGCTCGATACTTCGATTGCCTCAATAAATTAACGGCTAGCTCTCATCCTTATTCGGCGGTTCTTGCTAGGCTAAAGACGTCGCTACTATTAAGGTTGAGCTGTGAATCAATACGCTGTTATCTGTTTGGACAATAATCCGGTTAGCATTGAAAGAATACGTTCGGAGCTGGCTCCGTTGGCTTCTGTATTCGATATTTATACTGCCGAGAACATAGAAGACGCACATCACGCATTAGAAGATATTCATGATCACAACCAAACCGTTGCCTTGGTGATCACTCATCATCATTCTGAATTTAATGGCGTGCAATTCCTGATTGAACTTCAACAGCTGCCCCATAGTAATACCGCAAGAACGATATTAGTCAGCGCTTCGTCAGACATTCAATCCATTTTAACCGCTGTGAATGAAGGTAGGCTCAACCACTGTTTAACCAAACCGGTTCAAGATCAGGTTCTGTTCAAATCAGCGCAAAAAGAGCTGACCTCTTTTGTTATCCAATACGACTCAGAAAACCTGCTCTCTTACAGCGATGCATTGGATCAACAACGCTTACTCAGAGCGCACATTGAGCAAAAGATTCACTCTTTCCAATCGGGTTTCATTCACGATTACCACCAGCTTTCGGATAATGCCCTTGCAGAACGTGTCGTCAGTGCCTTACAAGATGTGTTTTCAAAAGATGACAAAACTAAGGCCATTCGTGACTATTCCCCTGAGCATCTACTCACTGTGGAAGGCGAAGACAATCGCTTTTTATGGCTGATCATTGAGGGTGAAGCAGCTCTTTATAAGAAAGATGAACTTGGGCAACAGCGGGAAGTGGTACGTCACTCCAAAGGGAACATTGTTGGCGGGATGTCATTTGTAACAGGCGAGCCTTCGTTTTCTACGGCGATCACCCTAACGCAGACTCGCGTTATCAAACTGGATAAAGATAGCTTTGCTCAGGTGATGCATTCAAACAATACCCTGCTGCCTTTATTTACCAATCTATTGCTCCGTCATTTTAATCGACGTTTGCAACGCAGCATCACCAATAAGATCAAACTGCAGCAGACACTAGAATCATTAGAGTCTGCACATCAACAACTGATCGAGAAAGAGAAAATGGCGATGCTCGGGCAGCTAGTCGCGGGAGTCGCACATGAGCTGAATAACCCGATTGCTGCCATATTAAGAAGCATCGAAACTCTGTCAGACCATCTCGACCAAATATTGGCAAACCTATCCGTTCCAGAGTCCAATAAAGGGACTGACGTACTGGCACATTCAAAGTTAGCTAAGCCACTATCAACAGCCCAAGAAAGACAGCTCGTAAAGCATCTTACGTCGACGATTAATGACCGTGCTTTAGCAAAAAAAGCCGTGAAACTAAACCTAAGCCAAGACTCTACGGTTCTAAACACATTAAAGGCGTCCCCTGTCGCAGGCAAAGAGCTGCTCAATGACTTAGAGCATTACCATTATGTTGGAAACTCTATCCGCTCAATTCAAGTGTGCAGCAAGCGTATTGCCGATATGGTCAAAAGCTTAAAAAGCTATGCTAGAGAAGATGAAGAAGTTCGCCACTACACAGATATCCACGAAGGGCTTGAAGATACCTTAGTGATCTTCGAAAACAGGCTTAAACACCACCAACTCGAAAAGCATTACGATACCGACTTACCGCCTTTATTGTGCCAGTCGCTCTCGCTGCAACAAGTGTGGACCAACCTTATCTCCAATGCGCTCGATGCCCTATCTGAACGAGGAAAAGTGACCATCACCACTTCTCAACAGACAAAAGGCGACGACGCGTTTCTTGTGGTGCAAATCTCCGATACTGGCCACGGCATTGCCAAAGAAGACATCAACACCATTTTCAACCCAAATTTCACGACTAAAAAAGAAGGCAACTTTGGTTTAGGGATTGGGTTATCCATTTCTCAACAAATCGTTTCGGCTCATCAAGGGTTTATTTTGGTGGAGTCAGAGGTAGGCAGCCATACAAACATGCAAGTGTGGCTTCCATTCAAACAAGAAGGAGCACCTCATGAATAAGTACCTAATTTTATGTGTCGATGATGAACCTGAAGTTCTCAATAGTGTCCTTCAGGACTTGGCGATATTTGAAGAGAACTTTCTGGTTGAAGGTGCAGAGTCGGTCGGTGAAGCCAAGCAAGTAATCAAAGAAATGGGACAAGATGGTATTAAGCTCGCGTTAATCTTGTGCGACCACATCATGCCAGAAAAGACCGGCATCGATTTTCTGATCGAACTCAATCAACACGACGCTACTAAACCAACACGTAAGCTGCTGCTCACAGGGCAAGCAGGGCTGGAAGATACCGTCACGGCCATTAACAACGCTGCACTTGATTTCTATATTTCAAAACCTTGGCAAGGCGATCAACTGAGAGACACGATTACTCAACAATTGACTGACTATGTCATTGCCAACGACAAGCAATTGCTAAACTGGACTTCCATCTTAGATACCGAGCGCATACTGACTTCAATGGCGGATAAACGCACCAGTTTTGGTGAATAGCACTGATTGGTTAATGGATACTGAGAATAGCGTCATCCGATATAAAAACCTTCCGAATGTATACAAATTTTGGATAATTCGCTCGTCTATTTTTCTCATTCGCCCTAAACATGAGATCTCCGTTACATACTGATCCTTAATTTGCTTGTTTTTTAACTAAATGAGTAAGGTTTTACATTTTAAAGGATTACTTTTCCGTGAGTTAGATTAAACTGTCTCAATGTTTATGGTTTGCCGATTTGTCTCAAACCAAAGGAATTAACACTAATATAGGTTTACGGTCGTTATGCGCAAAATTCTACTTACTACCGCTATGCTATTGGCTTCTGGTCAAGCACTAGCTGTTGATGAACAACCACAGGTAATGAGCAACTTTAACTATGATTACTTTGAAGCACGTATCGGTGCTAGCCCAGTAACATTTGGTGGTGCGTTCAGTAAGTCCATTCACCCGAACGCTCACGCTATAGCACGTATCGATTCAGAATTTGAAAGCGATTACGACTCAGCTGTAGGTCTTGGTTTCCACGCTCCATTAAACAACTGGGCAGACCTAACAGGTGAAATGCTAGCTCGTATCGTTCAACCTGAGAACTCAAGCTCTACTGATATCGGTATGGAAATCAACATTGGTGTTCGCCAATGGCTTGGTCCACAACTAGAAGTTGGTGGTAAAGGTGGTTACGTTTCTATCGATGACAACGATGATTGGACAGGTTCTGTTTACGCGCGTTTCCACTCTACAGAGCTTTTCTCTTTAGGTGCTGAAGCTCGTATTAACGACTTCTACGGTGACCAACTTATGTTCACTGCTCGCTTCAAGTACTAATACTTAAAGCTCAAGCCCTAGCAAATAAGCTCTCTATGAGCACTTAGCCTTTTGATACTTAGTCTTTTGATACTTAGTCTTTTAAGAAATCCGGCTAAGACAGAAACAAAAAAACCGAGGACATTCCTCGGTTTTTATTTATTAACAGTAATCTTAAGCATATAAGGTAAACTTCTTTAGTGGCAGCTCTTTAGTAATTGCTGCTTGCGTGGCTCTTGTAATAGTTTCCAGTGAATACCATCAATTGCACCCGCAAATTTCCAAAGTAGTTTTAGGTCAACATCGTTTCCGTACGCTTCGCGAACCTTATTAAACACTTCAGGTGCGCCCAACTGCATAAACATTGAAACATCATCCACACCCGCCTTTTTAACCATGCGCTCTAACGTAAGCTGCATGTTTGGTAGATCTCTTAATCTACGGCTAGCTGATGACTTCTTGAAGCTACGCTGCTGAATTGAATTATCGATTGAAGTACGAATAATACTATCCAATTCAGGATGTTCACAGGTAAACAGATCCGTAATGTCGTAATAGTTTACGGTTGCTGTTGTCTGCTTCTTTACATGACGATACTTTTCACAATCAAGATCGGTCAGTTTTTTATCTAATGATTTTCCACCTCTAATGAATAAACAACCTTCACTCAATAAAGCGAACATAGCGTCATTTTGAAAGAGGCCAATACCTCCGAACATAGAACGTTTTTGATGCTCACCAAATTGATTCACGTAATTAATAAATGCTGTCTCGGTCATATCCGTTGATCCTTAATCAAATTACCCCGATTAGGTTGATCACCAGACAAGCAGCTTGTTATGCGAAAATTTTAAATCTATTTTGTTATTCTATAGGTGAATATTATGGTTTCGTTTTTCACCTTTAAATAAATCATACTTCGAAAAGAAAAATAAGTCTGGACTTAGTTCACATCAATCAATTGAGTATTCCGGTTTTTCATGATTGACTTCACAGTAAACTATCAAACCATGCTTGAATTTGGACACCTAGTGATACACCGGTTCAAATTATTAAAGGTTATGTAGACGGGTGAGTATTGCCTCGCAGCATCGTGGCTTGTAAAATGGCAGGACAGACCTGTTTTTACTTTTTATATGAATCATTTATCGTTTTTCTGGCTACCTCAAAATAAGACTCTTCTCTTAAAGGGTCTAGAATCAGAGTTTGCCCAACTTGTTGGACATTCTATCTCAGCGGGAAAAATAACACTTCCTCCTATCCCTAACGTTGTACTGAAGATTCAATCGCTTTGTACCCTTGAATCAACTGGGATTGCTGACGTTGCCGAGTGCTTACTCGAAGACCCAGGCCTCGCTGCTATTGTCATTCGTGTGGCTAACTCTGTCGTCTTTAACCGACGTAATATTACTTGTGTTGATATTATGACGGCGGTGTCGCGCCTTGGCATATTAAGAGTACGTGACATCGTGACGGCTCAGGCTATTGAGCAACTCAAACACTCAGTCAACCTCAGTAAAGAATGTAATAAGGTATTGGTTCAGAGCGCTTCTGTATCAAAAGAGCTGGGCGCTACTATGGTGCTTGTTACCAACAGCTTCAAAGAGCTCTCCCCTACTGAATACCGTTACCTTGAGCATGAAAAATCGCTGCTTGTTGGATTACTGGCTGATATTGGTTTGTTCTGTTTGGTTAGCGAATACCACCTCTACCTCGAAAATGGCAATTACCTAGATCACGACATCGCTCTACAAATCTTCCAAGGCCAATGTTCTGCTACCAGTAAATTGGTGCTTAACCGTTGGGGCTTCGACAGCGACTTTATTGATGTGTGCAGCAATACCATCAATAACCACGAACAGCGTGAAGTCTCTTACTTAGATATCGCTCGAATCGCTAACCACCTGCTGATGTTCAGAAACAAGGATGAGAACATCGATGATCACGAAGTTGAACTTAACGTGACAGGTGCAGAGGTGCTTTATAAATTAAGCAACTTGAGCAAGCATGATTTTAATGCAAAGCTAAGCGACGTGATCAATACTAGCGGCTTCTAAGTCACTGTTAAATTACAAGTAAGTGTAATATGAAGTAAATGCAATGGGGAAAGCATGTTTACAGGGATGATCTTTATATTTGCGCCACTCGTCGTGGGGTATCTTTTTGCAATTTCGAACGCTCAGACATTAGAATTTATCAACCGCTCAACATCGCGGTTGATCTACGTGATTCTGGCGTTAATGGGACTAAGCTTAGCCGCCCTCGATAACCTAGGCAGTAACCTGCAGACAATCCTTCTATATACCGTCACTTTCTTTGTCTGCTTAAGCGTATGTAACCTAATGACACTGCCCGCTATTGATAAGTTATTGCCACTCAAAACCGACAGTAGCAAGAAGAAGCTTCCCCTCTCTTCTATGGCGATGGAATCTGCAAAACTCATCTTAGTGGTAGGTTCAGGGCTAATCGCTGGCTTAGTGCTGCCTATTGGCCTTGATTGGGTTGATACCGCAAGCGAATGGATTCTGTTTGTTCTTCTATTCTTTATCGGCATTCAGCTGCGTAATAGCGGACTCACACTTCGTCAGATCTTACTCAACAAGCACGGTATGGTTATCGCAATCACCATTATCATCACCTCAATGTTAGGTGGTGTAATCGCGGCTTACATCCTAGATATCCCTCTGTTCAAAGCCTTGGCAATGTCTTCTGGATTTGGTTGGTACTCTCTGGCTGGTATCTTAATGGGTGACGCCTTTGGTCCTGTCTATGGTGGCGCTTCTTTCATGCTTGAGCTGTTAAGAGAGTTAGTTGCCTTGGTACTGATTCCAGTGCTAATTCGCAGCTACCCATGCACTTCCATTGGTTATGCTGGTGCGACTGCGATGGACTTCACCTTACCGGTCATTCAAACAACAGGCGGCGTTAGATGTGTGCCTATCGCTATCGTCAGTGGCTTTATCCTCAGTTTGCTTGTTCCGATATTGATGTTGTTCTTTGTATCTCTTGCTAACTAGATCGCAGGAATAGCGTTTGTTTTAGATTAGAATGCAACTCGAATACCAATGCCCAGACACCGATACAGTTACCGAAATAAAAAGACACTAAGTGTCATTGCTCAACAAATAACGATCACGGTAACCTGTAACGACAAAGTTATAAAAAGAATAAACTTACAAAAGGAACCACTATGAAACGCCTTTGCGTCGCATTACTGCTAGCTTCAACTTCTACTTTCTCTTTTGCAGCAGATTCAATGTCTGAGACAAACCAGTGCCAAGCAAAAAAATATGATGCGTACATCGACGCTTCTTTGAATTGGTATGCCGACCTTGCTGCATTAACCTCTGAGCAATATCCAGAGCTAACAGAAGTGAGTGAGTGGTTCCTAGAAGGTCGTAAGCACCACTTTGAGCTTAACCGTGCTGCGGTTCACTACTACTTAGTAAACGACTCAAGCAAAGTGGCAACAGAGCAACCTGTAGAAGGTTGGTTGCAACTTGAGCAACACGACATTAAAACGCTATCAACACGTGATGATGAGCTTGGTAAAATCGCGAAAACAACATTCGATGACCGCCAATCAACGCCTCACGCTCAAAACTACGAACTACGTTCTGCCTTTGCAGAGCTGCTTAGTCACCCTAAGCAAATCGACTCAGCGCTGCAGCGTTACAACCAGTCGATCAGTAAACTTGAAGCGATTAAGTGTAAATAACCCCGCATTTAATATGCTTTTTTGAGAAGTTGGATTTCATAATTAAGACGGGACATTGTTCCCGTTTTCGTTTAGATTGTCCCGCTCGCGTCAATATTAGAAAAATAACTCGCTTGCTATGGTTACGGAACAAAAAACAGCAGATGTTAGCTTCGACAGTCTTCTACGTATCTTCACGGTACCTGAAGGCCCAGATTCAACACTCACTCAAATTGAAGACAAACTTTCACGAAACCTGAATCAATTCTTACGTGAACATATTGTGGCTGAAGAAAAGCCGCTACGTGAAATTGAGAAAGATTTTTCAAATGCTCATATCCCAGAGCAGCCTGAGTTTGTTTCTGAACATACTGAGCATCTCCTCGATTCTCTTGTGTCTCATTCGGTTCACACGTCTTCGCCAAGTTTTATTGGCCATATGACCTCTGCGTTGCCGTACTTCCTGATGCCGCTTTCAAAAATCATGATTGCGTTGAATCAGAATCTAGTAAAAATCGAGACCTCAAAAGCTTTCACTCCCCTAGAACGTCAAGTTCTGGGCATGTTACATCGCCTGATTTATCAAGATAGTGACCAGTTTTATTCTCGTTGGATGCACAGCGCAAACCACTCTTTAGGTGCGTTTTGTTCTGGCGGTACCATCGCGAACATTACAGCGCTCTGGGTTGCACGTAACAACGCACTAAAAGCGCAAGGTTCGTTCAAAGGTGTAGAAAAAGAAGGCCTGTTTAAAGCCATGAAGCACTACGACTACGAAGGCCTTGCCATCTTAGTCTCTGAACGTGGCCACTACTCTCTGAAAAAAGCCGCGGATGTCCTTGGTATTGGTCAAGAAGGTCTAGTGTCTGTTAAAACAGATAACGACAACCGTATTTGTACTGATGATTTAAGACTCAAGATCGAGCAGCTCAAGCAGAACAAGATCAAACCTTTCGCCGTCATTGGTGTGGCTGGTACAACCGAAACCGGTAATATCGACCCGCTAAGAGACATTGCTGAGGTGTGTGCCGAATCCGATTGTCATTTCCACGTTGATGCAGCTTGGGGCGGTGCGACTCTGATGTCTAACAATCATCGTCACCTACTTGATGGTATTGAACTGGCGGATTCAGTCACGATTGATGCGCATAAACAGCTTTATATCCCTATGGGTGCGGGTATGGTTCTGTTTAAGAAGCCAGATGCGATGACTGCGATTGAACATCATGCTCAATACATTCTTCGTAAAGGCTCAAAAGATTTAGGCAGCCATACGTTAGAAGGTTCTCGTTCAGGTATGGCAATGCTGGTTTACGCCGCAATGCACATCATTAGCCGCCCAGGTTATGAACTGCTGATCGACCAAAGCATCAACAAAGCGCGCTACTTTGCCGACCTAATTAAAGATCATAGCGACTTCGAGCTGGTTTCAGAACCTGAGCTTTGCCTACTGACTTATCGCTATGTCCCAGAGTCAGTCAAAGCGGCACTGCTTAAAGCTGAGCCTGAACATCGTGTCGAACTGAATGAGTTGCTCAATGAGCTGACTAAGTTTATTCAGAAGAAGCAGCGTGAAACAGGTAAGTCTTTCGTGTCACGTACACGCTTAAACCCTGAAGCATGGGTACATCAGCCAATCATCGTTTTCCGCGTGGTATTAGCAAACCCACTAACAGGCAATGATATTCTTTCGTCAGTGCTTGAAGAACAGCGTGAGATCTCTAAACTAGCACCAAACTTGATGGGCAAAATCAACAAACTGGTTACGCAAATCAACGCATAGTCATTCAATTTTAGTTGCATCAAATTGAAAATTTCTTTCTTTTTGATGTAACTAAGCTGTCAGTTCATACCCATTTTGCATTCTTTTTGCTCAAACTCTCTTCCAATTCTGTAGTTTTCTAAAATTTTGTTGAGGTTTGTCATATTCTTAAGCATTCATGCCCTGTTTTTGTATTAGTAAATAGTATGTTGGGTTTATACTGACTCTATGGTGCTAGTTAGCTTGATATCTATTTGACGCAGCAGTATTTACGAAACCGAATATACATCGGCTTTGTGTTTACTGATATTTGCTTCAGCCATACCCCCTGGTAAAAGATATTAACTAGCAAGTTGTTCTCTATACCCTTGTGAACACTATGAATACATTAGAAAAAATACAAAAAAACCTGGAAAATTTCAGCAAGTCTGAGCGCAAGGTAGCCGAAGTAATTATGGCTTCCCCTCAAACTGCAATTCATTCTAGCATTGCTACCTTAGCTAAAATGGCTGACGTGAGTGAGCCTACAGTTAACCGCTTCTGTCGTCGATTAGACACAAAGGGCTTCCCTGACTTCAAACTTCACCTAGCTCAAAGCTTGGCAAACGGTACACCTTACGTGAACCGTAATGTTGAAGAAGATGATGGTCCAGATGCTTATACGCATAAGATTTTCGAATCAACTATGGCTTGTCTAGACGTTGCTAAAAACAGTCTAGACGCGATGCAAGTAAACCGTGCTGTTGACTTGCTGACTCAAGCAAAACGCATTTCGTTCTTCGGACTGGGTGCCTCTTCTGCTGTCGCCAAAGATGCTCAAAACAAGTTTATTCGTTTTAATATCCCAATCACATGTTTCGAAGACATCGTGATGCAACGAATGAGCTGCATTAACTGCAGTGATAACGACGTTATTGTTCTTATCTCTCATACTGGCCGCACTAAAAGCCAAGTTGAGATTGCAAACTTAGCGCGTGAAAACGGTGCGACAGTTATTGCTATCACAGCAAAAGATTCTCCACTGGATAAAGCGAGCTCGTTGTCTATTTCTCTGGATGTTCCAGAAGACACTGACGTTTACATGCCAATGGCAAGTCGCGTTGTTCAGATGACGGTTATCGATGTGCTAGCGACAGGCTTTACGCTACGTCGTGGTTCTGGTTTCAGAGAGAACCTAAAGCGCGTCAAAGAGTCACTTCGTGATTCACGTTACGAGAAGTACTCTCAGTTCTAATCTGCTTAGTCATGAACTGAAAACAGATGACCAGAGAACAAGTTGAATTAAAAAAACGGAGCCTAGAGCTCCGTTTTTATTTGTCTGTATAAAATGACTTATACAACGAACAAGTTTAAGACCGTTAGATAGTCCAACTATTGCCCTTCTCAACCACGCTGTTTTCGGACGCATAAGAATTGATAATGGTAAAGCTCGACTCGACAGCTGGCTCTTGCCCAATTTGATTCATTGAAGCTCCCTCATGATGCCCTTCTCTACAACTGCACTTCTCGCATACTTGCTTCAAAATATGCACGAGCCTCTCTTGGTTAAGCGGCAAAGGGTTTCCTTTAATCGCCACTGATTTGAGCGCGTCGGCAGACACCTCATCAAACTGGGCTTCACAGACACCAAATTCCAACAAGTTGGGTAACTTAAGCGTATCAAGCACTTCCGATAACCAAGAAATTGCCTCCTCTTCTATTGCTTCTACGTTACCTGTTACTATCTGAGCGATTCGCTGATAACGCGCTAGGATGTCGCTTCTTTGCTGCTCTTTTGCAACGGCTATGTTCTCCAACATCACAAACGGCGCTAAACGCGCGGTAATCACACTATGAGGCGCAGAAATCTTACCTCCTAGTGCGGAGGCTAAACCATGGGCTGCGCCAAGCTTGGCATTAGTTATCGCCATACCACCGAGCATAGAAGCGAAAGCAAGATCAGAACGCGCTTGAGGCTCATCATAAACACACGCTTTAACCACAGAACCACTCAACTTACGCAGCCCTTCTTCACAAATCATATCGGTTAACGGATTCGGTTCACCACACACGTAGGCTTCCATTAGATGAGTAAAGGCATCCATCGCACCTCGCCCAGATAGATATAGATTGGTTCCATGAGTTAGGGTTGGGTCGACAATCGCAACGTCGGCCAGCATGTCTGGGCTTCTCAGGCTGATTTTTACTTGGTCTTGGCCTGATTTCAGCACCGCGTTTTTAGTGACCTCGGCGCCGGTACTCGCTGTGGTTGGAATTGCGATAAACGGAAGTGGTTTGGTTTTAAGAGGAACATTACGCCCGACCACTTCAACATAGTCATATAAATTGCCTTGATTAGGTAAAACCGCAGCCAACGCTTTGCCCATATCGATGGCGCTACCGCCCCCCATGGCGACAACCATATCTGGCTTAAATCGACGAGCAGAAATAGCCGCCTCTTCAACCATTTTGATATTAGGTTCACCGGAAACGGCAATGTGCTGATAACGCATACTCTGCGCATCAAGATAGTCAGTTACAATTGAAGTGCGCTCTAATGTATTGCCTGTAACCAATAGCACGCTGTAGCCATATTGATTAAAGAGAGACAATGAAGCGGAAAGTGCTCCATCACCAAAGATGATCTTTGTAGATGTCATAAATTGAAACATGGTGCCTCCTGCGCCTATGACCGAACAAAACTGCGAACTCTTGGTTATTGGAATTTAGCCTTTATATAGTGCATCAGTATTAAGATGCCTCGTTCTGTATGCGCTTTTTTTGACGAGGTGCAACTTGTCGCATTAAAGATGGATTAATGTCGTATTCTTAGGGGTAATTCACACTCTTAAATTAAGGGTAATCAATCTGAATACCCATCAGAAATCAGCATGGATCCTTTTTGTGACCATTATTTGCTCTGATAGACAAAACCTATTGTATTAAGAGGTAATTCCATCTTTATTTCCCCATGGCATTGAGGCATAGTTGGTTTTATGAAATTTTGAGTGGCATTCACTAAAGAATAGTTAACATAATCGAGTTAACGAGCCTCATCCCGTATTTAGGAGAAATTAAATGTTTGTAGTTATTTTTGGTCGCCCTGCTTGCCCATTCTGTGTTCGTGCAAAAGAGCATGCTGAAACTCTTAAAGCTAAACGCGATGACTTCAACTACCGTTACGTTGACATCCACGCTGAAGGTATCAGCAAAGCTGATCTAGAGAAGACTGTTGGTAAACCTGTCGATACAGTTCCACAAATCTTCATCGACCAAGACCACATCGGCGGCTGCACAGAATTTGAAGCATACGCAAAAGAAAACCTAGGTCTTTTCGACTAAGCTAGGATTTCTCAAACGAGAATCAGGGCTAAAGCCTTAAACAGCTGACCCATTTAGGCGTTAGACTGTACGATTTATAGAAAGCCCGCTCACTGTAGCGGGCTTTTTTATGACCAGTTTTCATACGGAATAAGAATAAGGTCAAAATCAAGTAAATTAACAAAATATTGCTTATAATTTATTTATATTTAGATACAATTCACCTCTCAAACTTACCCTGTGTTCCACGCCAATTATTGAGCGACCACCGTGAATATCGACGTTGTTTTTCTGTTAGAACAAAACCCCATTCTCCTCATCTTTGTTGTTTTATCGATTGGATTAGCCATTGGTAAAATTCGTTTCGGTAGCCTCCAACTTGGTAATTCAATCGGTGTTTTGATTACTTCCCTTATCATGGGACATCTTGGCTTTTCTTTTAACGCAGATGCGCTCACCATTGGTTTCATGCTGTTCATCTACTGTGTTGGCATTGAAGCTGGACCAAACTTCTTCGGTATCTTCTTCAGAGACGGTAAGCACTACCTCATTCTGAGCCTTGTGGTACTTTCTACCGCAATTGCCCTAACCTATTTCAGTAGTCATTACCTTGGCCTAGGCTTTGGTTTATCTGCAGGCATGATGGCAGGAGCCTTAACAGCAACGCCGATATTGGTAGGTGCTCAAGATGCTCTGAATTCTGGGCTTGCAGAATTACCAAGAAACATGGACTTGAGCCTGATTATCGAAAACCTTTCAGTCGGTTACGCGATGGCTTACTTGGTTGGCTTAATCAGTATGATTATGTTTGCTCGCTTGATTCCAAAACTTCAAAAAGTGAACCTACACGACTCGGCAGAGCAAATCGCCCAAGAACGTGGGTTAGGCGCTTCAGGTCAGCGTAAGGTTTACTTGCCCATTATTCGTGCTTATCGAGTGGGACCAGAGCTCATCTCTTGGACTGACGGTAAGAATCTGCGTGAACTGGGCATCTATCGCCAAACAGGCTGTTACATCGAGCGTATTCGACGTAATGGTATTCTTGCCCATCCAGATGGTGATGCAATTCTGCAAGAAGGCGATGAGATCGCATTGGTTGGTTTCCCAGATAGCCACGCTCGTCTAGACCCAAGCTTCCGTAACGGTAAAGAAGTTTTCGACCGTAACCTTCTCGATCTGCGTATCGTGGAAGAAGAGATCGTCGTTAAGAGTGACAGTATCGCAGGTAAGCGCCTATCAGACTTAAACCTGTCTGAATACGGCTGTTTCCTTAACCGCGTAGTACGTGCTCAGATTGAAATGCCGATGGACTTAAACATCGTGCTTTCTAAAGGTGACGTCCTACAGGTGAGTGGTGAAAAGAGTCGAGTGCACGGCCTAGCTGAGAAAATTGGTTTCATCTCAATCCACAGCCAAATGGCGGATTTGATGGCCTTCTGTAGCTTCTTCATTTTGGGTATTTTGTTTGGTTTGATCACCATGACATTCGGTCAGGTATCGTTTGGGCTAGGTAACGCGGTTGGCCTGCTTCTATCGGGCATCATGCTTGGTTTCCTACGAGCGAACCACCCTACTTTCGGTTATGTGCCTCAAGGTGCTCTGAACATGGTCAAAGACCTCGGTTTGATGTTCTTTATGGTCGGTATCGGCTTGAGCGCCGGTGGTAAGATATTTGAGCACTTAACCCAAGTTGGCCCACAGGTAATAGGTATTGCCCTAGTAGTGAGTGTGCTGCCAGTATTCTTCGCTTACTTAGTTGGCGCTTACGTATTGAAGATGAACCGAGCTTTGTTGTTCGGTGCAATCATTGGCGCGCGAACTTGCGCTCCAGCGATGGACATCGTAAATGACCACGCTCGCTCAACGATTCCGGCTCTGGGTTATGCGGGTACTTATGCGATAGCCAATATATTGATGACCTTAGCTGGTACTTTTATCATCATCATTAGCTAGTTTATTCAGCGTTATAGCGCTTTAGATTAGATATTTTAAATGCACTAATTCACTTTGGGTTAGTGCATTTTTTATAACCTGTTTTAAGCGGTTCAAGCCTTCTTCCCCACTCCTGCTCTTAACTCTCTTCATCCCTTATTTCTACTCTTGTCCCCCTTCGAATCGCGGTAGCCGTATCCGCTCTTAAATCTCTTCGCATCCCGCCACTCGAATCCCATATCTGCTCTTAATCTCTTGAACCAAATAGCAGACAAAAAAATAGGCGCTCAATGAGCGCCTATTTCGTTTAGATTCGATAACTTGAATTAGATGTCAGCTACATCAAATTCAACAGCTGGGTTAACGTCAGCTTCGTAATCAACACCTTCAACACCGAAACCAAATAGCTTCAAGAACTCTTCTTTGTACTCTACGTAGTCAGTCAGTTCTTTTAGGTTCTCAGTTGTGATTTGAGGCCATAGGTTACGACAGTGATCTTGAATGTCTTCGCGAAGCTCAAGGTCATCTAGACGTAGACGGTTCACTTCATCCACTTCTGGCGCGCTGCCGTCTTCTTTGTATAGACGTTGGCTGAACATACGGAAGATCTGTTCCATACAACCTTCGTGAATACCTTCTTCACGCATCTTCTTGAACACCATAGCGATGTAAAGAGGCATTACAGGGATTGCTGAACTTGCTTGAGTCACTACAGACTTAAGAACAGCAACGTTTGCAGTACCGCCAGTTTGGCCTAGCTTCTCGTTCAGCGCTGTCGCTGCACGGTCTAGATCCATCTTAGCTTTACCTAGTGCGCCATCCCAGTAGATTGGCCACGTTAGTTCAGTACCGATGTAGCTGTAAGCAACCGTCTTACAACCGTCCGCTAGAACACCAGCTTCAGAAAGAGCATTGATCCAAAGTTCCCAATCTTCACCGCCCATTACAGTAACAGTGTCTTTGATCTCTTCTTCAGTTGCAGGCTCTACGCTTGCTTCGATGATTGTGTCTTTGTTCGTATCAACCGCAGTTGACGTGTACGTTTCACCGATAGGCTTTAGAGATGAACGAATTACTTCGCCAGTCTCTGGCATTTTACGCACTGGAGACGCCAGTGAGTATACAACCATATCGATTTGGCCTAGATCTTCTTTGATCAGGTCAATTGTTTTCTGTTTCGCTTCGTTAGAGAAAGCATCGCCGTTCAGGCTTTTTGAATACAGGCCTTCTTCTTTAGCTAGCTTGTCGAACGCTGCTGAGTTGTAGAAACCAGCTGTGCCCGGCTTTTTCTCAGTACCGGCTTTCTCAAAGAAAACACCGATAGTTGAAGCGCCGCCACCAAATGCAGCCGCAATACGTGAAGACAAGCCGTAGCCACTTGAAGAGCCAACAACTAGTACACGTTTAGGTGCGTTTGCGATTGGGCCTTGAGCTTTTGTGTAAGCAATTTGTTCTTTTACATTAGCTTCACAACCGACTGGATGTGTTGTAGTACAGATGAATCCGCGAATTCGAGGTTTGATGATCATATTCAACTTCCTTAAAAAATCAGGTTAAGGATAAAAGTTTCGTACGCAAATGGCATCTAATTTCTGTAAAAATGTGGCGAAAATGCAAGTGGTTGGAGCACTCAGTGAATATTTGCTGACTAAGTCACCATTTGTTAACGCCTCTATTGCAACTTCTACGACAAAAACAAAAAAGGCACCTAATAAGGTGCCTAATAAGGTGCCTTTTGTCATTTCTTTATCTAAGCAACGCTATTTAGCTTAGGTTTTAACTCTTTTCGCGTCAAAGTTTCACTGTAATCATGACTGAAGTGGTCAACTTGAATCGCTGCGTAGCGAAGTTTGTCTGCTGCAATGATTTGGTCAACTTCGTCTTGAGTAAGAACATCTGCCGCCAGTGCTTGAGCAAGTTTATCTTGCAATAGACCTTTACGAGCCACTTTGCCCTCTTTCACTGCTTTGAAGATCTTACGTTCGAGAGGCTTGATGCTGTACATCGCATTGAACGCATTCTCCATTAGGCCAACACTATCCTCTTCTTCTTGGCCTATGTAGCAAAGGTGAGTTAGACGTTCACGGTGTGCACCCGGAGTCATCAAGCTTTCTGCCAGTTGTACCGTTAGATTATCACTTGGTTTTTCAAAGTGGTTACCGACAGGGAAAACTAGACCTTTAAGTACTTTACCTACCATCTTGTTCGGGAAGTTTCTGTACGCTTCTTGTAGCGATTTAGCCGCGTTATGGAAACAGTGTTGAACCGCGTAGTGTACGTAGTCTAGGTCAGCTTGTTGACGACCTTCATCTTCATACTTCTTAAGCGCTGCAGACGCCATGTATAGGTAACTTAGACCATCACCTAGACGTGCAGAGATAAGCTCTTTACGTTTCAGTTCGCCACCTAGTGTAAGCATTGCGAAATCCGCACTCACTGCAAGCGCACGGCTCAAGCGAGTTAAGTCTTGGTAGTAAGGCTTCGTTGGACCGCTCATATCCGCTTTAATGAACTTAGAGCCTGTCAATGCCGCACCGAACGCACCAAACGTGTTCTTAGTTGCGTGAGAGATATGCTTGAACAACAAGTTATCGAAATCCTTCGCACCTTGCTTCTCATCTGGGTTTGCTGCCGCTTCCATTTCGCTTAGCACGTATGGGTGACAACGTGTCGCACCTTGACCGAAGATCATCAGGTTGCGAGTTAAGATGTTCGCACCTTCTACTGTGATAGCAACTGGAATACCTAGGTAAGGCGCAGCTAAGTAGTTCATTGGACCATCTTGAATTGCACGACCAGAGTGGATATCCATTGAATCATTCAGGATAGTACGCGCCATTTCTGTCATGTGATATTTCGCGATAGCCGTAACGATACCCGGCTTCTCTTTCATATCGAGTGAAGTAGTTGTTAGTGTACGAGTCGCTTCTAGTAGATACGTTAAGCCACCAATACGACCTAAACTCTCTGCAACTCCTTCAAACTTACCAATCGACATACCGAACTGCTTACGAACATAAGCGTATGCGCCGGTCGTTTTCGCCGTTAGGTGGCCCATCGCCGTGCCAAGTGCGGGTAATGAGATACCACGACCTGCAGACAGACATTCCACCAGCATACGCCAGCCTTTACCTGCGTAATCGGCACCACCGATCAACCATTCCATAGGAATAAATACATCGTGACCGCGTGTTGGACCATTCATAAACGCAAGACCAAGTGGGTCATGACGCTCACCAATCACAACACCTTCGTGGTCAGCCGGGATTAGCGCACAAGTGATGCCAATGTCTTCTTTGTCACCCAGTAGCTTTTCTGGATCGTGCAGTTTGAAAGCCAGACCAAGTACCGTCGCCACTGGTGCTAGTGTAATGTAGCGTTTGTTCCAGTTAAGCTTGATACCTAGCGTCTCTTTACCTTCGTGCATGCCCATGCACACAGTACCGACATCAGGGATACCACCCGCATCAGAACCCGCTTCTGGGCCTGTTAGTGCGAAACATGGGATATCTGTACCGTCAGCAAGACGAGGTAGCCAGTAGTCTTTTTGGTCTTGAGTGCCGTAGTGAGACAGCAGCTCACCAGGACCAAGAGAGTTTGGAACCATTACTGAAACCGCAGTACTGATACTGCGAGTCGCAATCTTAGTTACGATAGTTGAGTTAGCGTGTGCTGAGAATTCACGACCGCCATACTCTTTCGCAATAATTAGCGAAAAGAAACGCTCTTTGCGTAAGAAGTTCCACACCTCTTCAGGAAGGTCTCGATCTTCTTTTACAATTTGGTGGTCATCAAGCATAGCGAGCAAGGTTTCAAGCTCATTATCCATGAACGATTGCTCTTCTGCTGTCAGCTGAGGTTTTGGGTATTGATGCAGCTTAGTGAAATCTGGTTTACCAGAAAACAGCTCTCCGTCCCACCACACGCTACCCGCTTCCATCGCTTCTTTCTCGGTGCTAGATAGTGGTGGTAGTACTTTTTTAAAGAGTTTAAAAGCTGGGTCACTTACCCATTTTTGTCTTAGAGAGCTCATAGTTCAGATCCTTTTGTTCACTATATTGGTTGTGAATGTTTCGCTTTTTATTGTTTTATTCTTCTGCTGACATGCCAGCGGCTAAATATGGAATAAGAATATCGACCACGGCCTTAGCATCTATCTTTCTGTCATAGTCATTCTCTGCAATTTCTACCAGAGCCTGACTTGATGCCATGGTGAATACACAAGTCCCTAGGGTGAAGTGTAATCGCCAAAATAACTGTTCTTGAGTGAGGTTCGGATTCGCCTTCATTACAGATGTCGTAAACAAAGAAAGTACTTCGCTGTAGCGAGTAGTAATGAACCAACGCAAGTGTCCTTGCACATCCGTATAGCCTCTGCCGATAAGTAACATGAATCGGCTTGTACCATTTGGCCTAACATCATTAAGTGCTCTTAGTGGCTGTCTCAGAGACTCAAACACGTCACTCATAGAATACGTTTCGTTCAAGTTTAAGTTCACTAATGCATCTTGCAGTGCTGGCATAAATGCTTCTAAGTAACGATTGAGTACCGCACGAACCAGAGTCTTCTTATCGCCAAAGTGATAGTTCACTGAAGCTAAGTTGACATTCGCTTTACTCGTAATCGTGCGTAAAGAGGTGTCATTAAAACCGTGCTCAGCAAATAAGCCTTCAGCCACATCTAAGATTTTGTCTTTGGTTGTACTTCTTGGTGCCATTTCAATCACTCGTATTAAACAACTGTTTGAAATATACGCTTAGTACATTTATTTAACAAGCAAGCAACATCACATTTTCACAAATTGGTCGTACCAGTTAATAAAACTCAGCACTAACCGATTGAATCGCTGTGTGTTTACAAAAAAAGAAAAAAATAATGAATTTTCTTGGAACTGAAATGGAAATGGTGGGTCATAAATTATATAGAAAACAGCGTATTTAGAAGTTTAACAGGCCGTCAAACTTGTTCTTCTCACTGCTTTCTTAATTACTGCATTTTCCTTATTAACTCCTATACTTGTATCCGCCCAAACCACGTTGGTTTGGGCTTTTTTTTTGTTTGTTGTTTGGGACGAGAGTGAGCCTTACTTACCCCTCTTCACAGCTACTAACTACAACCTGAACAGCGCGACCGCCTCTTTATATGCTGTCATTTCTTCCTAAGAGTCGAACTACCATGCTTGGCACATTGTTATCACTGGAACTCGTATTTCAAACAACCTACTAGCCAACGTTTACCTATCTGAGTCCAAACCTAATACTACGTTTCCTCTATTTACGGTGCATCCATTCGAAGCTTGCCACTTGCTACTATTGGTAAATTAATCAATAAGGATAGAGACTTACATTCGAAATAAAGCCAACAAACTTAGCAATTTCTTGCAGATGTCCTAAGCTTCGTTTAATACCCTTTTCAATTAAGTAGTTAAACGCTTGTTGGGAAGCGGCGGGAGCTTTTAAAAGTAGAAGGAGACCTACTTTGAGACTGTTGAAATTACCTATTATGTGTTGCTTAGTTATTGCAGATCCACTCTCTGCTCAAACTTTAGAACAGGCCGTAGCCATTACCTTGGCTACCAATCCTGAGATAAAGAGTATCTTTAATGAGTTTGTGAGTGTACGGAAACGAAATGACGCCGCAGGTGGTGCTTATAGACCTAGTATCGACCTGGATGCTGGTATTGGTTACGAAGGCATAAACCCTGCACCAAATAACGGCCCCGATACCGATCTCACAAGAAAGGAAGCGACGATTTCCCTCACTCAATTGCTGTGGGATGGTTCCGCTACGCTGAACGACATTGATCGTACCGCCGCAGAAGCCGAGTCGGTACGTTTGCAATTGATCGCGGATGCCGAAGACAAAGCGCTGGAGGTAACACAAATCTATCTAGATGCAGTGAAAGCCACTGAAGTGCTGGCACTGTCAGAAAGTAATCTTTCAATACACAAGAAAATCTATAAAGACATAAAGAAACGAGCGAATTCAGGCATAGGTTCGACAGCTGATGTATCGCAGGTAGAAGCTAGGATTGCGAAGGCTCATGGTAATTTGTTGGCCGCACAGAATAATTTGATCGATACCCACACCCAGTTTAGACGAGTGGTGGGTCAAGAACCCCTAGGCTTAATTTACCCAAGAGCCGATATTTCTAAAATTCCTTTGTCGTTAACTGACGCCATTGTTGATGCATTAGACCAACACCCAGTGATCAAAGTTGCAAACGCAGATGTCGATTCAGCCCACTTCCAATACAAACAATCAAAGGGCGTGAACTACCCTACCTTCTCTATTGAAGCATCTCAGTCATGGCGTGATGATGCGGGAGGCGATGAAGGTTCGAGCCAAGAGACTTTGGCAATGTTGAGAATGCGATACAACCTCTACAACGGTGGTACCGATAGTGCTAATTCAGAAGCTGCAGCTTACCAACTCAATAAAGCAAAAGATCTAAGAGATCGTGCTTATCGACAAGTTGAAGAAGGCCTTCGCCTCTCTTGGAGTGCATTGGATCTGACGTTGCAACAAAAGAACTTCTTGTCTGATCACGTGGATTCGGCGTCAGAAACCGTTATCGCTTATGAGAAACAATATCGAATCGGTAAACGTACGCTACTGGATCTGCTTAACACTGAAAACGAATTGTTTGAAGCCCGCAAAGATTACTTAGATGCGCATTACTCTGAACAGTACGCTAAATACCGTGTAATGAACGCGACAGGCTCTCTATTGAACGCTCTACTGGTCGACATTCCAGACGAGTGGACAACGGCAGTGGAGTATTAATGATGAAAATACCTTACTTATTACTTCCCGTGTTAACGATGACTTTATTTGCCTGTTCAAACCAGCAGGAAGAGGCTTATATCGAGACACCTGAAGCAGAACAGATTGCAGACCTGCAAGACGATGATAGAGATGGTGTGGTGAACGCTCGTGATATCTGTCCAGGTACGCCTGAGACATCACAAGTCGACAATGATGGTTGTGGAGAAACGATTCTTGCGGAAGAAGTCAGACAACTAAAAATACTCTTTGCTCATGACTCATTTGAAGTGAACCCGATCTTCTCAGACCAGATCAGCACGATGGCAGAGTTTCTTGAAACCTACAAAAGTGCCTCGATTGAAATACAAGGCTATGCGAGTAAAGTGGGTTCTAACGAGTACAACTTAGACCTATCAAAAAAACGAGCAAACAATGTTCAAGACGAGTTACTGTCGAATGGTATCGAACCAGAGCGAGTGCGAATTATCGGCTATGGTGAAGAGCGCCTAGAAAGCGATGGCGACGACCCTACTTCGCACGCATTGAACCGTAAGGTAACAGCAACGGTTGTCGGGCTGAATGAGCAGATCGTCGAGGAGTGGACCATATTTACCACGCTAGAAAAATAACATGACACTGTCACTCTGGTCATCCAAAACGATCCGCAATTCATGCCGATCAAAATAATGAGTTGAATCTAGGAGTTTTAGATCATCAATAACTAACCAAACTAAAAATACTAGCAGTTAGGATCAATAAAGCCGAGATAGGAAACCCTATCACGGCTTTTTTGTTCTTTGCTGTCACATGAATCGGGGAGGATGATTCTGTGACTCGTCTTGCTACTCAGAAATTAGCTTGTTAATCAGTGAATAGGCTCGCCGTTAAACGAGCCTACCCGCTGATTATAGTTTTACTTCTTGTTGCTTTGCTGTTTTCGGTAAAGAAACGCTTAGCAGGAAGTAACCTAGAATTGCAGCTGTTGTAGATCCCATCAGGATGCCTAGTCGAGCTAGTGTGTCAAACTCTACATTCGTTGGGCCAAATGCTAGTGATGAAATAAAGATAGACATTGTAAAACCAATACCACACAGGACAGATACTGCGAAGATGTTCATAAAGTTCACACCTTCAGGGAGCTTAGCAACACCCAATTTCACCGCACCCCAGCTGAATGCAAAGATACCAAGAGGCTTACCAATCAATAGACCCATAGCGATACCAAGCGGTAGCATACCTGTTAGGCTTGAGATTGAGATACCTTCCAATGAAATACCTGCGTTTGCAAAAGCAAAGACTGGCAAGATTGCAAAAGCGACGTATGGGTGCAGAGCATGTTCTAGATGCTTCAGCGGAGAATGTTCACCTTTATTGCCTTTCAGTGGGATAGCAAAACCAATCACTACACCAGCCAGCGTTGCATGAACACCAGACTTCAATACTGCAAACCACAGAATTGCACCAACAATGAGATAAACACTCAGCTTAGTCACATGCTTGTTGTTTAGCATGAACAACACACCAGTCGCGATGAAGCCAACTGTAAGTGCAAGTGTTGATAGGTCGCCTGAGTAGAACAGAGCAATGATAACAACAACACCTAGGTCATCGATAATTGCTAAAGCCAATAGGAACACCTTCAAGCTAACCGGTACACGGTTACCAAGAAGAGCCATAATACCCAATGCGAATGCGATATCAGTCGCTGCTGGGATAGCCCAACCTTGAAGCGCTTCAGGGTTACTTGAATTAAATAGCACGTAAATAAGTGCAGGAGCTAGCATACCACCCACAGCTGCGATAGCTGGGAAGATTGCTGTCTCTTTAGACTTTAATGCGCCTTCTAAAAGTTCGCGCTTAACTTCTAAGCCGATTAGAAGGAAGAAGACAGCCATTAAGCCATCGTTAATCCAATGAGACACAGACATACCAAGAACGTAACTGTGAAGTACACCTTGGTACATTTCGTTCAGTGGTGAGTTTGCTACAAACATTGCGATCGCCGCAGCGATGACTAGTATGATGCCGCCAGCAGATTCCATTTTAAAGAAGTCACGGATGACGTCGGTCATGATTTCGCCCTTATATTTATTATTTAAATAAACGAATAACAAAGAATAACCACGAGTTTATATCCAAGTTTAATTGATAGATAATCACTTCTTCGGATGTTTAACTTCGGTTTTTCCTACAAATACTAAACAATACGTCGTATATTCCATAATGTTGTTATGCACCATGAATTAAGTATAGATGAGATCATCGAACCTGTATGCACAATTCATTGGGGGACGCTAAAAGGCGCAGGCATAAAAAAAGGCTATCAAATTATAGCCTT
This sequence comes from Vibrio sp. 10N.222.49.C12, assembly GCF_041475025.1. NCBI lineage: Bacteria > Pseudomonadati > Pseudomonadota > Gammaproteobacteria > Vibrionales > Vibrionaceae > Vibrio > Vibrio sp. 10N.222.49.C12. The sequence continues at coordinate 70,504 of NZ_JBFRVF010000023.1, forward strand.
AGGTGTTTTTCAGTAGCCAGTTAACTGCATAAAGCCTGTCGCTTCATGGCTCCCGCTCGCCTTAATCGGCCCTTCCCAATATGGTATGACAAATGGAAGCCACATATCCCTGCGTATAATACGCGTTGTGAGGTTAATATCATGCTTAGGGACGTTAATGATCCACTGCAAAGGCATCCGTCTTCCATTCATCAACGTTGTATTTTGCAATGGTTGAATGGAAATGTCGGATTCCGTTAATTGGTAAACTTTGCCTGAGCGCGTTGCTAATGTCCCGAATATGTAAGGCAACTGTTGGTTATGACGATAGCGGTTAATGCTCAGCGCTGTGCCGTCATCGAGGTTAAATACAAACCAATCCCAACCTTGTTGGCCCACTCCAAGTAAGCCACTGCCCCACTCTTTATGTACCCACGCAGTTCCTTCCACTTCCTTGGTAACGCCGTCTAGGTTCAACACACCGCTCAACGATAAAAATGGAGCGCTGAAGTTATAAGACGCGACAGGTAATAAGTCGTGCTTTTTCTGATAACCGTTATCGCCGTTGAGCACATAGGGCCCTTTTGCAATGGTGTCGAGTTCTAGTCCAAACGTATCAGTTTGCACTTGAAGGCGCCCGGGGAATGGGGTGTTGCCGAGTGCACGCCAGTTCCAGTTATCAATCCAAAGTCTGAATGGACGATTAGTCATTCCCGCTTGGCCAATACCGCCACGAGCCATGCGCTGTTCTTTCCATACTTTGGACTTAGAAGAGACCACTACATTTGAGATATAGACTTGAGGGCTTTGCCACCCTGGTGTTTCACGTTCGTCCGTTGCGATACGGAAAAAGCTCCACTGGACCGAATAGTCTTTACCATCATCACCTTTCAAAGATGCAAAGTAATGCCACCACTCGTGCTGAAACTCTGGGTGGAACTTAAAATCTTGTGGTAGCGAAACATTACGGTCTGGCAAAACAGGTTCGAACACATTGAAGTGTTCATTAACCAATATTGAGTTAACTTCATTCACGCCCTTTTCACCAGGATCGATGAAATAGGAGTAATAACCCCAAACACTTAAAAAGATGCCGAAGAAACTGATTAATAGCAGAGAAGACAGAATTCGTTGTCTTAACTTAGTTGAAGTATTCCGTAAAAACATACTAAAGCGCATCCCTCAGTGACTTCATCGGAGTGTTCCGAATCATTCTCATCACTGGTAAAGCACCAGCTAGCATCAATGCTGCCATGGCCCATGCAAATATCTGCAAATAGTCCCAAGGAATCACTTGTAACTCGAGTGACCACCCAAAAGACTGCTTTATCACGATATCAACAATTAGGCTCGCTAACGCCAATCCGAGCGGAATCGCAATTAAGGAGGAAATAAGCCCAAACACAAACAACTGCAAACTACCTGTCAGGATCAGCTCTTTCGCCGAGACACCCAAACAGCGCTGCAAGGAAATATGCCTTTGGCGAGACACTTCTCCCGCAACCGTCGCGAAGAAGATACCGAAGACGGCGATAACCAAGGTGATGTTACCTAGTGTATCTGCAATCGCGAACGTCCTATCGAACACCCGCATTGCTTGACTGTGAATATTGTTGTTATCGAAAACACGCTCAGAACCAAGTCTAAATACGCTTTCCAATCGGCTGCGAAGCCCTAATGAATTCACATCGTCTTTGAGTATTACGCCAAGTCCGACATTACCCCGCCCTGCAAACCCATACAGCCAGTTTCGATGCGACATCATGACTTGATGGTAAGGGTTACCATAATCGTAATAAACACCGACAACCTGCCAACCAGAGCCGAGACTGTCATAGAGGTCAATGTAGTCGCCAGGCCGAATCCCCAGCTTGAGAGACATCGATTCACTGATCAACACACCTTTAGAGTGATGTAAGTGATACCAGTAATTCGGAATACCTAATTTGATCGTCAGCGCTTCTAGCTCACCTTCAGAAGGACCCGTACTGATCACCTGAATGCTACCAACTGGAGACGCCACATCTTTCTCCCAACGCCACCAAACCGAATCCACTTCAGGTTGGTCGGATAACCAATTACTCATACGAGCAGCGGCATTGTTGGTTGGGTAGATATACAGATCGGCAGCCAAACGCTGTGTTAGCCATTTATCAGTGGTATCTCTAAAGCTACCGACCATGGTTTCTACACCAATATTGGCTGTTAAGGCCAACATAAACGCCATCGTCGCCACGCCACGGTAACTCATACTGGAAGCAGCATCAGCAAAGAACCAGCGAGCGCGAACCCAACGCAACGAATAAGAGAGGCTGTTAAATAACTTCCACATCAAAAACGGGGTAAATAGCGCCACACTGATCAGCATTAGCGCGATAATCGCAAAACCCGTTTCTTGAGTCTGAGGGGCTTGATACACAGCAACAGCAGCAACCAAGAAGCCACAGCCAATCAACGCTTGCCAAGTGAACTCGGTACCCGCAAAACGCATCAAAGACAAACGAGAAGACAGACGAATCGGTTGAGACTTAAGTAAACGAACCAGTGGCCACGCACACGCTAAGAAAGCACCAATCAATGCCATCAGTAAGCTGTAACCACTCCAACGCCAATTCCAGTCGATCGTTAAGCCGACGTTAGCGTCGTATAAATCGCCCAAGCTTGAAGATACCGCTGGTAACAATTGGTTGGCTAACATGACACCGAATACATTACCGCAGATCCAGCTCAGTACGACCAATATCAACAATTCTAAGCAAAGCGCTTTAGCCAATTGCCAGCCCGATACACCTGTTTGTCTTAAGATTCCGACTAACGGTTGGCGCTGAATAAATGACAACGACATCGCTTGATAGAAAATAAATAAACCAACCACAAACGACAGCATACCCATCGCTTTTAGGTTTAAGTGGAACGCACTGGTCAGCGACTCAAGCTCTGCCTTAGAGCTACGAGAGATCGTCAAACCATTAGGTAACATATTTTTAAGACGTTCAAACTTCTCAGTGGGCATGTCTGAACAAGCAATCACTGAAAGCCCAGCACTGCGTTTAAGCATTCGGAGCAAGGAGATATCCGCAATCAACCTTGTACCATTAATCATATTATTTTGATCAACAACCACAGGACCAAGTTCAGAACCATCCATCAAAGGGATGTAATCACCGTTGTGCCATTCCATGTGTTCAGCAAGATCATCACTGACAAGGATTGGATATGGTGGCTTCATGAGGTTCAAAGCGGTGAGATCTTTTAACGCTATACCAGGTTGTAGCTGAAGCATAGAAACAGGATCTATACCGACAACCATGAAGTTTGCGCCATTTTCATCAGTGATACGATGGTGATCAAGAGGAGAACACTGTTGAAAACCTTCACGGCGAAGTTGGATATAAAAGCCTTGCGGGATTTTATTGGCGTTGTGTTTTGGTCGAATACGGTAAGGAAGAGGATTCGAAAAGAGTTTTTCGCCATGCGCATAGCTTTGTTTGGCGTGTTGGTTGATAGCAGTAACACCAACCAAAAGTGATACGCCGAGGGTTAAACCAAGCCATACCAAAATAATCTGCAGTGGGTAACGTCGATAGTGACCGAGTAGTGCCTTAACTACGGGCCATAACATGCAGTTGCCCTCCTTGCAGACGGATCCTACCATCCATATGCAGAGCTACTTTTTCACTGTGTGTTACCAACAGCAACGTACATTCTAATTGACGAGCCAAAGAGGTCAGCAAACGCATTACCGCTTCTGCATTACGCTCATCTAAACTACCGGTCGGCTCATCGGCCAGCAATATTTTTGGTTCCATATACAGCGCACGCGCAATGGCCGCACGTTGTTGTTGGCCACCAGACGCTTCTTCAGGGTAACGGCCAAGTAAAGGCATAAGATCTAAAGCAGAGAGAATCTGTCTCCAGAGACCTTTGTCTTCAGGTAAGCCTTTTAACTGGCGGCAAAAACGGATGTTATCGGCAATATTTAACGTTGGCAGTAAGTTGAATTGCTGAAAAATATGGCCAATGTTGTTTCTGCGATAAGCGGTGCGGTCACGCTCGGTTGAGTCGTGCATATTGAAGTGAGGAAAAGCGATTTCACCTGAGTCCGCTAGGTCTAAGCCCGCGATAAGATTCAGTAAAGTACTTTTACCTGAACCGCTTTCTCCCATTAATGCCAGCTGGTCACCTTGGTTTAATGTTAATTCAGCACCTTGCAAAACAGGGTGAAACTCCCCCCCATCGACATAGCCTTTACATAGGTCTGACAGCTTTAACATTAAACAGCTCGCATTAGTTAGAATTTGGAAGGAGAATCTACACTAATTCCCTGTTAGGAGGAAGTATTTTGAAAGATAGATCACACGCCAACGATAAAGTGATGCGATTGGTGCGCCCTACTTCAACTTCCTATCAAGTTTTTAATCCATTTTCTTGTTTTCATGCGATAGAGCGACCCGCCCCACTTGAGGACTTCTTCCGTTAGGAAAAGCAGATATACCCACTCAGGTGGAAACTTAAAATAGATAGCCGCGATGGCTGCCAATGGGATACCGATCACCCACTGAGCAATCAAATCTTGATAGAGGCAGAACTTCACATCACCACCCGCTCTCAACACCCCAACGATCACAGTCAATGGCACCGAGCGAATGACAATACCCACACAGAGGATCAGAATGAACTTCTCTGAGAGGGCTCTGGTTTCTTCCGTCAGTGCGCTAAAGGCATTAAGTATTGGCGTTTGAACGAAATAGAGAAAAACGGCTACAACAATACTAGTTAAGAAACACAAAATTGTTAAGCCAAGCGCTTGATAGTAAACCGCTTCATTGTTTTTCGCACCAAGTTGATTACCCACCAAAACAGCTGCCGCATTCGAAAGGCCAATCAATAAACTCAATGAGATAGATTCAACCGGCGTCATGACCGATAGCGCAGCCAGACCTTGAACGCCCGATTGCCCCATGATCGCGTGGTAAGCAAACAAACCACCCGCCCATGCTAAGAAGTTAAACGTGGTCGGCAGAGACAGCTTCAAGAAGCGAACCACCTTATCAATCGAAGCTGCCGCTTTAATATCGCAAAACTTAAATGCTAATAAATGCGTAGAGAAATAGAGATAACCAAACAAAGTCGCGACTTCAATCGCGCCACTCAGTACCGTCGCAATCGCCGCACCTTTGATTCCAAGCGCAGGAAAGCCTAAGTTACCGAAGATCAGCACCCAGTTTAAGAACACGTTAGACAGGATGCCGATACCGCTGAAAAATGTACTTAGCCCGGGTTTGTGCATCGCTCTCAAACCCACAGCCATACTGCTGACACACGATACCGCTAGCATGCTAAATGACGTAATTACGATGTATTCAACGCCTAAGTTGATGACCTCTTGAGAGTCGGTCGTCACGCCCATGATTTGTGCAGGAAATGAAACGAAAAACGCGATAGTCAGTAAAGCAAACAGTGTCGACACCAGCCACGTCAGCGCAGTGCTTTCTCTCACACCTTGTCTATTACCCGCGCCCCAATATTGAGCAGTAAGAAGAGCACCGCCCGTGGTCACACCCACCAGCATAATGGTCGTCACGAACATCGCTCGGCTCGCCACACCCACAGCTGCGATGTCTGCTTCGCCAAGTTGGCCCAACATCAATACATCCACCAAGCCTCGGCTTGAAAACATAATGCTCTGCAAGGTGATGGGCAGTGCAATCGCAATAAGCCTGCGAACAAAATCACCTCGTGTGTGATGAATAATTGAAGAGAGCAACATAGAGAGATACCTAAACGGAACGTATTGATGAATAAAGATAAATATCGCGCTATTATATCAATGTTCGGTTTTTAACCACAGATATAAATGGAGTAACAATGAAGAAAGTACTGGTTTTAGGCGCTTCTGGATATGTTGGTTCGCAACTCCTCCCTCTCCTGCTTGAGCAAGGCTATCAAGTCACGGCAGCAGCAAGGCATATCGACTATTTAAAGGCACGGACCGAGCCTCACGAAAGCTTATCGCTTGAGTATCTTGATCTGGCCGATCAAGCTGCGACACAAGCCTTAGTCCCCGACTTTGATCTTATCTTCTTTCTCGTCCATGGCATGGCGGAAGGCCACGACTTTATCGATTATGAGCTGAACTTAGCCCGTAACTTTGTTTCTGCTCTTGGGCCAAAGAATCAACACGTCATCTACCTGAGTTCTTTACAGCCTCAGACTGGTGATTCAGAGCACCTTCAAGCGAGAAAGAAAACCGGCGAACTGCTTCGTAAAGGGCCTGTACCCGTTACCGAACTTCAAGCTGGCGTGATCATTGGCCCAGGATCTGCGGCATTCGAGATCATGCGAGATTTCGTGTACAACTTGCCGATTATGATTGCGCCAAAATGGGTTGACTCTAAAGCCAACCCGATTGCTTTGCAGAACCTGAACCACTATTTACTAAAACTCGCACAAGACACGCCTAGCGAAAGCCAAACCTTTGAGGTTGGCGGGCCGGATATTGTCTCTTACCGAAACCAATTTGCTCATATTGCCAAAACCGCCGATCGTCCACTCAGGCTATGGGCGACATCGCTACTGACACCAAAGATTGCTTCATATTGGTTAGGCGTGGTGACTTCTGTACCGTCTAACATAGGTAGAGCACTACTTGCAGGCTTAAAGCACGACTTCATCGCCAGTTCGACCATCATTAGAGAAAAGTACCCTCAGAAGCTTATCTCGTTCGAAAATATGGTTGAACAAGCCATTCACGCTGAAGGAAACTTTGTCAAAAGCAATGTATGGGGCTTTGATAAAACCGCATTCAAACGCTGGCAAGCTGGGTATGGCTATTACCCGAAGAAAACAGGCGCAAGTATCACCTCAAGTGCTTCATTGGAATCGCTTTGGCATGTTGCTCAGCAAATCGGAAGCCCGAAGCAAGGTTACTTCTTTGCTAACACTTTATGGCGCACACGCGAATGGTTGGATGTTCTTTTCGGTGGCGGTGTACCGGTTCGACAAATGCCAGAAGGCCCCAACCTAAAAGTCGGTGACAAAATCGATTCATGGAAGGTCATTCGCTGTGAAGAGAATCAGTTTTTATCCCTGCTTTTCGGTATGAAAGGCCCCGGTTTAGGGCGACTCGAGATTACCGCCTCTGACCACGGTGACTCTCGCGAGCTGAACATTTCAGCGTGGTGGCACCCTAAAGGCTTTCTAGGGTTACTGTATTGGTTTGCTATGATGCCAGCCCACCTGTTTATTTTTAAAGGCATGGTGAAGGCAATTGAGAAGCAGGCTAAAGAACAGGATTAAAAGCAGATGCGAGATTCGGGTAACGGGATGCGAAAAGACTTAACAGCAAATTAGCGACACGCGCTATGAGAGACAAAAAAGAGCGGATAATTCCGCTCTTCGTATCTCTCATCTCGAATCCGCTATTAGCCGATAACGCTAATTGGGATCTCAGCCAGTTGGTTGCCTTGGTTAGCAGGGTAAACGATGTATTCACCGTGATACTTCACCGCAGACTTATAGTCCGTTACTTTGTGAAGCATGAAGCCCGCTTCCATCGCCGCTTGGATGAACTCAGCATGGTTGCCACGAACAAACCAGTTCATTGGCTTAACCATCAACTCCCCGTCGAAAGAGTCGTCACACTGTTTACCGCATAAAGCAAAAGAGTGCTCGCCATCGGTGAAGAATTGAATCTTGCCGCCAGTCGTTAGCTCGTCTTCACTCGATACGCTCCAACCCATCTCGTACATTTTGTCCATGAACGCTTCAACATCACTGTCTTTTAGCGTTTTAGGCTCTTCGCCTTCAGGGAAAAAACGTCCGTAAAACGCAGAAATACGTTTAAAGGTAAAAGTTAAATCAGAGTTGTTGCCTTTTGAGCGACCCTGTTTCTGCCAGCGAACTAAGTCAGGCACAATCACGCGATCATAAGCTTGAGATTTAATCGCTTTTGTTACCCAACGAACAAGATAAAGGTTGTTCGCGATAGGTGCGTCGATCGCTTTACCAGACTTATGCAGAGCATACAGCTCGCCCAGCGCATCGTTCACTAACTTCTGAATTTCAATATAGTATTTTGACATTATGCCTTCTTTCCTAATGTCCAATATAGTAATGCTGACAGTATTGCACATGCTGCCATCATCATAGCCATTGGCCCTGCAGTGTCACTTGGTAGCATAGCAACAATTGCCCCCACTACAGAACCAGTACCAAATCTTAATGTGCCTGCAAGCGAAGAAGCTGTGCCGGCCATATTCGGGTATCCGCTTAAAAGCAGTGCCATTGAGTTACTACCAATGGTAGACAGTGTGCCGATAAACAGCATCACAAACGGCACAATTCCCCAAAGCCCGAGATCCAATGCCCAACCGACAAGTAAACCTACGCCAGCCAGTAATTGGATGACCAGCGCTGCCCTCAACATTGTATGAGAACCGACCTTCTTAACGATTCGACCATTGATTGTCGTCATCAGAATCATCGCAACAATGTTCAGACCAAATAGGTAACCAAACAGGTCAGGACGTACGCCATAGACATCAATGTAGACAAAAGAGCCTGCGGTTAAGAATGCAAACATCCCAGAGAACGAGAATGCACCAGAAAAAATCAGGCCCATAGCGGTCGGGTTTTTACATAAACGAGCGTAATTACGAATCGTGGTTTTAAAGCGCAATGGTTGACGATTATCGACAGGCAGTGTCTCAGGAATTTTGATTATCACCGCGAGAATGACAATCACCGCAAAAATAGCCAATACCCAAAAGATTGAACGCCAACCGAACCACAATGCTAAGTAACCACCAATCATCGGCGCGATAAGTGGTGCAACTGTCATCACCAAGGTAACGAACGACATGGTTCTCGCGAAATCTTCACGGTCGAACATATCACGCACAACGGCTTGGATTATTACCGCCGCCGCCGCACCAGCAAAACCTTGAGCGGTACGGATGTAAGTCAGCGCTTCAATGCCATGAGTTGTCGCACTCACCATAGAAGCGATAGCAAACAAGAACACACCAATAAGTAGTACAGGCTTGCGACCATAGCTATCCGCCAACGGGCCATGCAGCAACTGCCCCAGCGCGAAACCTGCGGTATAGGCTGTTAGCGTGATTTGTACCTCACCCGCCGTCACACCAAGATCTTTAGCAATGGTCGGCATCGCTGGCAGATACATATCAATGGCTAGCGGAGTAAGTGCACCAATCGCACCTAGAATCAAAAACAGCACTAAGCCTAATTGAGGTGTTTCTAGTTGGGAGCTTTGGCTCTGTGAGGTCGATGTTTGCATGGTTCTCCGAATGTTCAACTGATAGAGCTAGGGACTAGCGTGAGTACGCGAGTCAAAGATTGGCTGAGACTTTCCTAGTACCAGTCAACATCATCAGCCGACGCTATCCATGGTCGGCTTTACAACGAAAGGGCTATTTCCAGCAAAAGTGGTCTCTTGTTAAGAACAATTTCTTGTTAAGAGCAACTTCTAGCTAAGGACTACTTCCAGATTGAATCGACTTCTTCTTGCGTTAGGTAACGGTATTCACCTAACTCTAAAGATTCGTCCATCTCAATTTCGCCAATACGTTCACGGTGTAGTGCTTCTACCTTGTTACCAAGAGCAGCAAACATACGTTTAACTTGGTGGTATTTGCCTTCGTGAATCGTTAGCAATACTTCACGCTCTGCACGAACTTCTAGGTGTGCAGGAAGTGTTAGGCCATCTTCGCTCTTAAGCTGGATGCCCTCTTTGAATTTTTCAACGTAATCGTCTTCAACAGGTTCAACCAACCACACACGGTACGTCTTCTCGCACTTGTGCTTTGGCGAAGTGATACGGTGAGACCACTTACCATCGTCGGTAATCAATACAAGACCTGTTGTATCAATATCTAGACGACCAGCAAAGTGCAGCTTGTCCATTTTGATTTCATCAAGTAATTCAAACGCGATACGATTTGCGCCATCTTCATGCGAACAAACAAAGCCTTCTGGCTTATAAAGCATGATGTAACGTGGGCCGTGAACATTCAGTTCATTGCCTTGCCATTCCACAACGCACTCTTCAGTTACCTTGAGTGAGCCGCTTTTTTGAATGACATCATTTACTGTCACTGCCTTGGATTTTAATAAGTGTGTTGCTTCTCTTCGAGTGACGCCTAATGCATCGCACAGAAATTTATCTAAACGCATGAATACCTCAACTAATCTAAGTCGGGTATTATAGTCACCTTTGCTCAATTAGTTGAGCTATTTCACACTATTTGTTTTCCTTCTTACAAGACGCGATATGTATACACTCCGCCCGTACCAAGCTGATTCTGTAAAATCAGTGATTCATTACTTCAGAAAACACCAAACTCCGGCAGTGCTCGTGCTTCCGACAGGTGCAGGAAAAAGCCTTGTGATTGCAGAGTTAGCAAGGCTTGCGAAAGGTCGAGTGTTGGTGCTTGCTCACGTAAAAGAGTTGGTTGAACAGAACCATGAAAAGTATGAAGGTTACGGGCTGAAAGGCTCGATTTTCTCTGCGGGTTTAGGACGCAAAGAGACCGACCAACAAGTCGTGTTTGCTTCGGTGCAATCTGTGGTGCGAAATCTCGATTCATTCTCTAACCAATTTTCGCTGTTGGTTATCGACGAATGCCACCGTGTTCCCGATGAAAAGACCAGTAGTTATCAGAAAGTCATCACTCACTTACGCGAGAATAATTCGGGCATCAAGGTGCTTGGATTAACAGCGACCCCATATCGTCTTGGGATGGGTTGGATTTATCAATACCACACTCGCGGTCAAGTGCGTTCAGATGAGCCACGTTTCTTCCGCGACTGTATCTTTGAGCTGCCGATTCGTTACCTGCTCGATGAAGGTTTCTTAACTCCTGCACGCATGATTGATGCACCCGTGTTGAGCTATGACTTTTCGCAGTTAAAGCCCGCGAGCACTGGTCGCTACAAAGAAGCAGAACTCGACATGGTGATCGAGCAATCGAAACGAGCGACCCCACAGATTGTCGATCAGATTATTCACCTAGCCCAAGATAAACTAGGCATCATGGTATTCGCTGCGACCGTTCGACACGCGCAAGAGATCCTCGGCTTATTGCCAGAAGGTGAAGCTTCAATTGTGATTGGTGATACACCAACTCTCGAACGTGACCAAATTATCAGCGACTTCAAAGAACGTAAAATCAAGTTCTTGGTTAACGTATCAGTATTAACCACAGGTTTTGATGCGCCACACGTCGATTTAATCGCGATTTTGCGCCCGACAGAATCCATCAGTTTGTATCAACAAATCGTTGGCCGTGGCTTACGCCTATCTCCGGGTAAAAAAGAGTGTTTGGTGCTCGACTATGCGGGCAACAGTTACGACCTCTACCAACCTGAGGTTGGCGACCCTAAACCCGATTCAGACAGTGAAATCATCACCATCCCTTGCCCTGCGTGCGGCTTCAATAATAACTTTTGGGGCAAGCTAGACAGCAATGGCTTCTTGCTTGAGCACTTTGGGCGCAAATGCCAAGGCTACTTTACCGATGAAGACACGGGCGAGCGCGAGCACTGTAATTATCGCTTCCGAGCGAAATATTGCGGTGAATGTGGTGCTGATAATGACATTGCTGCGCGCATTTGTCATGAGTGCGATGCAACCTTAGTCGACCCAGACAAAAAGCTAAAAGAAGCACTGAACCTAAAAGATGCCTTGGTATTTGAATGCTTGGAAATGGACCTCAACGTGCTTAAAGACGAGAAAGGTAAATCACAACTTAAGGTCACCTATCGCGGAGAAAACCAAGCGCAAGTGCATGAGTTTTGGTCATTAACCAGCAAAAAGCAGAAGCAGAACTTCAAAGACCAGTTTGTTCGCCCTCACCTTGCAGACAGACATCGCCCTTTTGAGGAAGCCTCACCAACGAAAGTGGTTGCTCACCAACATAGATTCCGCCCACCTCAATTCGTGATTGCACGTAAAGTCGGGCGTTTTTGGAAAATGAGAGACAAGATATTCGAAGACGAGCTTCAGCAACGTTAACATCTCATTTTTTGAGAACCTAAATCTCATTATTCATCAGGTTCACTTTCTGTTCAGAATTACTTTTTTATACTGAACGCTATCAACCTTCTCTAGGATTCGCTATGTTTAGTAAAGTTATGATTTCTATGTTTTCTTTAAGCTTAGGCTTATGTGTCGCCGCTAGTGCGTGGGCTGACTCAGATCATAACGGTCATGATCTTGTACAAGATGTCCATAAAGCGGGAACCCGTATCGAATTTGAAGAAGATCAAGACGAAGTCTACGAAGCTGTACGCGAAGGCTATATTCGCCCTTTCTCAGAAATGTATGCGGCCGTTGAAAACGATCTTCATGGCAGAATCATTAAAGTAGAGCTAGAAGAAGATGACGACATTTGGGTGTATGAACTAAAAATCAATTACCAAAACAACATCATCAAAGTCGAATACAACGCTGAGACGTTAGAAATGCTTATGATCAAAGGCCGCAACTTTAAAGACGCAATTAAACACGGCGAATAATTCAGAGCCGCAACTTTACATTAAGCACGACGAACAGTCATTAGAAGAAATTAGAAGAACAATTATGAAAATTTTAGTCGTTGAAGATGAGCCTCGTTTGGGCCAACAAATTATTGAAACACTTGAGGGGGCCGACTGGGTTCCAGAGCTCTCTCAAGATGGTATCGACGCACTCTACCGTGCAACGTCAGAAGAATGGGACGCGATTGTCCTCGATTTAGGTTTACCTAAGCTTGACGGCCTAACGGTATTAAAAGGCATTCGAGACGAAAACATCAACACGCCAGTGATTATCTTAAGTGCTCGTGACACGCTAACTCAACGTGTTGAGGGCTTGAACGCCGGTGCTGATGACTACCTAACTAAGCCATTTGAGATGGTCGAGCTGATTGCCCGTATCCGAGCTCAACTGCGCCGAGCATCAGGCAGTGCTGCTCCGATACTTCAAATCGGTGATCTAAGCCTAGACACACGCAGTTCTAAAGTGTTGTGGCAAGGTCAAGCAGTTAGCCTCACGGCGCTGGAATATAAAGTTGTCGCGTACTTCATGCATAACCAAAACAAGGTTATCTCGCGCACTGAGTTGGTTGAGCATATCTACAAGCAAGACTTCGACCGAGACTCAAACACGGTTGAAGTGTTCATCGGTCGTATTCGTAAGAAAATCGCACCAAAGATCATCAAAACCGTTCGTGGCCTTGGCTACCAACTGAATGCTGAATAGCTCAGTCGTCAATCACGCCAAGAGCAACCATTAATTAAGTGGACAGCCTGTTCTGATCATCGCAATACGATAAGTTACGATGAGCAAAGGCAGGTTGGAAATGCATGAATCTAAAGAAACGAACACTTAAAAACATCAGTTTAAAAAGCCGCTTGCTCCTTGCTGCGGCTTTTTGGCTAGGTGCGATGATATTAGCGGCTGGTGTCGGGATTCCGAAACTGGTTAACGACTACCTCGTCGATGACATGAAGCAGCAGCTTGGCTTAACCATGGATGAGTTAACCGCCAATATCGAAACCAATGACAGTGGTAACCTGATCATGGCAGAGCGTCTGTCTGATCCTAGGTTCAACCAGCCCTACAGTGGTATTTATTGGCGCGCCGCTACCCAAGAGCAGATCATTCGATCTCGCTCGCTATGGGATAAAGACCTCACCATCAAGCGTTCACCGATTCACACATCAGTCAAAGGGCCAGAGAAAGAAAAGCTGATTTACATCGAGCAAGATATCTACCTGCCTGAACTGAGCGACCCTGTCACGATCACCATTGGTATTGATGAAGATCCATTAGAATCCACACTGACAGAGCTTACCGGTCAAGTCTGGTTGATCCTAATGTTGCTGTTTGTTGGCGTGCTGATGTTGATCGGTATTCAAGTCAGTTGGTCGTTATTACCGCTCAGCAAGATGCAACGCGAACTGGTAATGCTAAGAAACGGCGAGCAACAAGGGTTAAGCGATAACTACCCGAAAGAGGTTTCTCCATTAGTCTCTGACCTCAATGCCCTGCTCTTTCACTATCAAGAGTTATTAGAACGAGCTCGTAACCACGCGGGTAACTTATCTCATGCGTTGAAAACACCGCTTTCAGTTCTAAAAAATGAGATAGAGCGACTTCCAGAGGATGACAAGGCACTGCTGCAACAGCCCATTCATCAGATTCAAAGCCAAATTGATTATCACCTTAGCCGCGCTCGTATGGCAGGTGCAATGAACATTCTTTCGGTGAAGTCTTCACCTTGTGAGCGTGTTGAAGCTATCTCAAAGGCGTTTGATAAAGTCTACGCAGCCAACGAAGTCACCATAATTAACGAGCTAGACTCTGAGATTGAAGTGGCGGTAGAAAAAACCGACCTTGATGAAATGGTCGGCAACCTACTCGAGAACAGTTACAAGTGGGCTGGCAGCATTATTCGCGTCCATGCAAATGAACTCGACGATGGCAACATAGAGTTGGTGATTGAAGATGATGGCCAAGGCATTCCTGAAGAGAAGCTTGAGCAAGTGACCAAACGTGGCGTCCGACTTGATGAAACCACACCAGGAACAGGCTTAGGGCTTAATATCGTAAATGAAATGGCACACAGTTACCGAGGCAGCCTAACGCTCAGCAAGAGCTCAATGGGCGGCTTAAAAGCTTCTCTGGTGCTTAAAGTAAGTAAAGGCTGAACAAGCTAAGTAAAAGTTAAACACAATAAGCCCTAACGTAATGCTAGGGCTTAATTCTATCGACCTTATATACAACTCTATATATCGTTCACAGCAACATCCAAAGTTTGTGAATTATCACTAAGGGTCGTTGCTCCAATCGTTAATACCCTGCCATCAGTGTAATAGTCATGATCGTCATTGATCACTTCCACCGTTGCTAATGGGTACTTGTCTAACTCGATGTCTGGTAGTAACGTTCGTATCTGATTAGCAAGCCGATCTCGCTCTTCATCAACATTAGGGTCAATGTTATGAAGCACGGTCACAATGCCTGAGTAAGGCGTGACTTTAAGGCCATCATCATAGCTAATTGCGCCTAACCACTGAGGCTGGTTAGTTTTAATATCAACACCTGCACGCCACCAACGAATATGGCTGCGCTTCATCAGGTTACCCGGCAATTGAAAAGCCATATCTTGCGGCTTGTCTCGCCAATATAAATCAGACACTGGCGGCGTTTTTTCTCTAAGCAATGCGAGATAACCAACCCATTCAATCTCATTTCGAGAGAAGGTTTGATTCTCTATCCAGCCTAATTGCTTCATTAAGTCTCTTGGGGTTGCTCCAACATAAATTACGTTGATCGCTTGCGCCGAGTAGAACGAAGATTTACCGGGGAACGCTTTATAGGTAACCGAGTTCCAGTCGACTTTGTTTATTTGAGCCGTATCTGGTTGATTCTGAAAGTCATCCGCTTTCCAGAAAAAGTGAGCGTAGTTCGCAAACAATACCCACGCCAACAACAGCGCACTAGACTTAAGTACTAAGCATCGCCACTTCATTCGGTAACCGATAATGGTGAAGACTAATACCGCGAACACACCAACGATCAAGCTATTATGCTCCGAGATAAATATCTTAAGGCTATTAAGCCACGGGAAGTTTTCAACGCCGTGCGCCAGTAACATGCCCCAAGCAATGAACTGCCCTCCACCAAGGGCCAAACCGATAAACGCCAACACACTAAAATTACGCCACGGTACACGATGCGAGCCAGCTATAAATGGCACAACCCAAGCGATAGGCCCTAATAAACGAGCAAAAAGAATGATGTATGTGCCTTTGCGAGCAACCAGATAGCGGCAGCGCGCAATTAATCTTTTGGTTTTAGGGCGAAACTTAATGAGCCTTCGTTGCACCTTAACACCGTATTTATAACCAATGAAATAACTGAGTTGATCACCAAGCAAACCACCTAGCATCACCAAAACCAACGCCATCCATGCACCTGAATACAGTTGAAAGCCCGCTGCGATAAAGAACGGCTCTCCCGGTACAAATAGGTTTGGGCCAATGAGAGCATCACCCAATGCTCCCAGAAACAACCCTAGTCCATCAAACATAACAACCTCAATGCTTACTGTTCTTTGTAGTGACCAAACTTGTAGTTCATCTCGTTATTACGCATTTCTCCTTTAAAGAAGCGTCTTACATTGGCTTTAAGATAAGTAGAGCCTGTCTTCACAACGCCATCTTGGTCTAAGCGACGAGGGTCAAAACCAAAAGTCATATTTAGGAATCTAAATCGCCATGTTTTGCTCGCACGTTTTACGTAGTCACAATCTTCACACAGGACGATCTCTTCATCAAAACCGCCGATCTCATCATGCGCCCGTTTAGTCGAGAAAATACATGCGCCAATCGCCGTCGGGAAAAAGAACTGAGTAGTAAACAAGCCTGCGTTAAATAGCCCGTAACCAAACTTGTGTACAAGCGGCAAACCTTTCGAGCTCATGTACACACCCGCCACTTCAAGCTTCTTCTCTTCTAGTTCATAAAGCGCTTTCGCAAGGAAGTTTCGAGGCAAGCTCACGTCAGCATCTAAGAAAAGGATTCGGTTGTATTGCGCCAATGAAGCACCCGTGTTTCGGCCAAGGCTCACACCACGGTTTTCCATGTGATGCACCGTTAATTTTGGCAACGCGTTTTCATAAGCTTGCGCCACTTCTCTGGTGTTATCTTCACTGTTCGAGTCGACAACAATCACTTAAAACTCTTGGTGGGTTTGCACGCTCAACTCTTCCATTAAGCGGCTAATGCGTTTCTCTTCGTTTAGCGTAATTACGACAATGCTTACCGGTTTCATATTTTCACCTATTCATTCTGCTGTTTAATTAACACTAAGATTAACGAACTAAGACTTAACCAAGTCTTAGGCAAACATTCATTTTCCGTTCATTAACTTGATGATTTAGCAGTGATATAAATAGATAAGGATTGCGATGTAAAAGGGAGTAAAATGCGCTAAACAAGCGTTAGCGAACGTTTTATCTCCAAACGAACCCATTATCGAAGGAAATTCACTTTGAGATGGGCTTCTGACTTGCTCATATTGGAATGTGATGTTAGTATCCGCGCTCGCTTAAGCATGAACTTTTATGTTTAAGCATTACCACACACTCAAGGTCGCATTGAGGTGTGAAGTTAATTTTTACTAATTTGAGAGTAAAACTATGAAATTTGAAGCAGTAGTACGTACTGAACTAGGTAAAGGTGCGAGCCGCCGCCTACGTCACGCTGGTAAATTCCCAGCTGTAATCTACGGTGGCGAAGCTGAAGCTGTAGCTATCGAACTTGTTCACGCTGACGTGATCAACCAAATGGACAAGCCTGAATTCTACGAAGCAATCACTCTACTGATTGACGGCGCAGAAGTTAAGGTTAAGCCACAAGACGTTCAACGTCACGCGTTCAAGCCAAAAGTTGAGCACATGGACTTCATCCGTATCTAATTCCCTACCAAGGAATAAGATTGGATTAATCCAGCCTTCTGCATAGAAAAGATAATCGATCTTACCAGTCGAGAAATCTAGAAATTCGAAACCCCGATGCTACCAACATCGGGGTTTCACCGTTTTTGAGCCCTCAAAAACGTCGTAAATCTCGCTCAATACACTGAAAATAATCAACTTTCCTCTTCCAATTGCCTGTAATAGTAAGCCACTGTTAAGTACTGCAATAATAGTTAAATCACTGAAATTCGCCGGACTACCGTGCTGAATTTGTTGCTTCACGGTAAGCGTGCCATGAACACCGCATTCTAATCCTTCAGCACGAAGAATAAGATCAACTCTCCAACCCAAAGGAGAGTTGAAATGGCAAAACGACGTACCAACCTAGAATGGCAATCACTGTTTGAGCAATATGAAAGCAGCAGTGT